>JBKJMF010000418.1:0-11998 GCA_046596525.1 Devosia sp.
CTTCTACTGGGGCTACAACAACCCGGACGTGGTGAAGCTGATTGCCGACTCCGAGTCGGCCGCGACTGTCGACGAGCAGACGGCAAAGCTGCTCGAGGCCAACAAGCTGATTGCGGAAGATGCGGCCGGCAACTGGCTGTACCTCTACCCGCAGATCGTGGTCTCGGCCGCCAACGTCACCGGCTATCCGGTGAATGGCCTGAACTCGCAGTTCTTCGCGTATGGGATCCAGAAGGCGAAGTGAGTGACGGGGGGCGGGCTGCGGCTCGCCCCTCCCTGCCTGCCATCAACCACGGCGTCATCCCCGCGAAAGCGGGGATCTCTGTTTTCTGCTTCGGCCTCGCGAACGGAGATTCCCGCTTTCGCGGGAATGACCCGGTGGGTGGGGCACGGTATGGTGGACCAACAATAGTATCGAAGGCCCTGTTCCATTCTCACCTATCTCCTCCGCCGGCTCGGGATCCTGATCCTGTCGCTGCTGATCGCGGCAGTAGTGCTGTTCGTGCTGCTGCGGCTGCTGCCGGGCGATCCGGCGAACGCGCTGCTGGGCGTGGGCGCGACCGAGGCGCAGATCGAGGCGGCGCGGACGCAAGTCGGTTCGGACCAGCCACTGACGACGCAGTTCGTTACCTTCGTCGGTAACCTGGCGCGGTTCGATCTCGGGACATCGTTCGTCAGCAAGGCGAGCGTTCTAGGGGAGATCGGGAACCGGCTGAGCGTGACGCTGCCGCTGACCATCCTCGGGTTCCTGCTCGCCATCGCCATTGCGCTGCCACTCGGCATCGTCGCGGCGGTGAAATCGGATCGCTGGTACGGAGCGGCGATCTCGATTGTCAGCCAGCTGGGCATTGCGATTCCGGTGTTCTGGCTGGGGATACTGATCGTCACCGTGTTCGCCATCAACTTGCGGCTATTTCCCTCGGGCGGGTTTCCGCTGAAGGGGTGGGCGACCTTTGGCGAGGCGGCGGTGGCGCTGGCCCTGCCGGTGCTGACGGTAGCGCTGGTGATTGCAGCGTCGCTGCTGCGCTATGTACGGTCGGCGACGCAGGATGTGATCGGCAGCGACTACATCCGGACGGCGCGGGCGCTGGGTTCGGGATTTTCCGAGGCGCTGGTGCGGCATGGCATCCGCAATGGCGCGGTGCCGGTGATTTCCATCCTCGGCATCGAGTTGGCGACGACCTTCCTCGGCGCAGTGGTGGTGGAGAAGGTGTTCGCCCTGCCTGGGCTTGGGTCGATGCTGCTGCTGGCCATCCAGCAGCGCGACTATCCGAACGTGCAGGGCGTGCTGTTCATTTCGACATTGCTGGTGTTGCTGATCGGCTTTTCCGCCGACCTGCTGCAGCGCTTCATCGATCCGCGGCTGCGCGGCCGGGCGGGTGCGTCGTGACAGCTGTCGATACCATTGCCCCTCCACGCTCGCGTGTCTCGCTGACGCTGTGGCTGGGTGTCGCCCCGGTGAGCATCCATGTCGCGGTGGCGCTACTGAGCCTCGTCTGGACGCCCTACGATCCGGCCGGAATGACCGGCGGGCGACTTGAGCCGCCGAGCTTCGAGCACTGGGCGGGGACGGATCGGCTGGGACGCGACTTCTTCACCCAGATCATGATCGGTTCGCGCATCGCGCTGATCGTCGGCACCTCGGCGGTGGCGATCGGGGCGCTAATTGGGGTGACGCTCGGGCTGCTGGCGGCCTTCGCGACGCGGCTGTTGGACGATGCGCTGGCCGCGACGCTGGATATTCTCATCGCCTTTCCGACGCTGCTGATCGCGATGCTGGTGGTAGCGGCGAGCGATACGGCGAGCCTTGGCTCGGCCATTCTGGCACTCGGCATCGCGCTTTCGGCCATCGTGGCGCGGCTGACGCGGATCCTCGCCAAGCGCGTACTGCTGATGGACTACATCACGGCGGCGCGGACCTCGGGGACCTCTTGGCTGGGGATCGTGTTCCAGCACGTGCTGCCGAATATCTGGCCGACGCTGTCGGTGAACTTTGCGCTGCAGTTCGGGCTCGCGGTGATTGCCGAAGCCTCGCTGTCTTACCTTGGGCTCGGTGCGCCGCCGCCGAATGCCTCGTGGGGCCGGCTGCTGCAGGAGGCACAGGGGACGGTATACACGGCACCGATCGGGGCGATCGCGCCGGGCATCGCGCTGGTGTCGGTGGTGATCGGGGTGAACCTGTTGGCGGACGGGCTCCGGGATATCGGCGATCCGACGCGGAGGGGCGGACGATGAGGTGTAGCCCCCTCATCCTGCACGCTCCCGCACCGCCGTCATTCCCGCGAAGGCGGGAACCTAGTGGGATGCTGCAGCAGCCGGTGGCGTGGATGGATCGCAACTGGGTCCCCGCCTTCGCGGGGATGACGCCGGTAGGTGGGGCATAGATGCAGCCACTTCTCGACATCAAGAACCTCAACCTCGCGGCTGGCGATACGGCACTGGTCAGCGACCTTTTGTTCAGCATCGCGCCGGGCGAGCGGCTGGGGCTGATTGGGGAGTCCGGGTCGGGGAAGTCGCTGACGGCGATGGCGGCGACGGGGTTGCTGCCGCGCGCCATCAAGGCCAGCGGATCGGTGCTGCTGGGTGGACAGCAGGTGATCGGGGCGCCGGATCGGGTGCTCGATGGGTTGCGCGGGACGGTGGCGGCGTTCGTGTTCCAGGAGCCGCTGACGGCGCTTGATCCGCTGTTGAGGGTTGGCCGGCAGGTGGCGGAACCGCTGAAGCGGCGGGCCCGGCGCGATGGGCGCGAGTTGGGTGGCAATGCGCTGGCGCGCGAGGTGTATGCGCTGCTCGAGCAGGTGGCGCTACCGCAGCCGGAGCGGATTGCACGGTCGTATCCGTACGAGATTTCTGGCGGGCAGCGGCAGCGCGTGGCGATCGCCATGGCGCTGGCCTGCCGGCCGCAGCTGCTGATCGCCGACGAGCCGACGACGGCGCTCGATGTGACGACGCAGGCCGAAATCCTCGGGCTGATCGACGGGCTGGTGCGGGAGCGCGGCATGGCACTGCTGTTCATCAGCCACGACCTGCCGGTGGTGTCGGAGATCGTCGATCGCGTCGTGGTGCTGAAGAAGGGCGTCGCCGTCGAGGCCGGGCCGGTGCGCGAGGTGTTCGGCGCGCCCCAGGACGAATACACGCGCTCGCTGGTGGCGGCGGCGCGGGCGTTCGATGCGGCGCTGGAGGGCACACCGTGAGCTTGATCAACGTCGAGAATGTGAGTTTTGGCTACAACCGGCAGCGGCAGGTGCTGGACGATGTGTCGCTTACCATCCGCCCAGGTGCGAGCATCGGGCTGGTGGGCGAGTCCGGATCGGGCAAGACCACCCTGCTCCGGCTTTTGCTCGGGCTGACGCGACCGGGTTCGGGGCGGATCACGTTCGAAGGCGCGCGGCTGGACCCCGGCAACGGGGCGTTCATGCGCGACTATCGCCGGCAGGTGCAGGCGGTGTTCCAGGACCCCTACTCGTCACTCGATCCGCGCCAGAACGTGCTCGGCATCGTGTCGGAGCCGCTGCGCTCATTGGGCATTCCGGGTGACCGGCGGGCTTTGGTCGAGGCGGCGTTGGTTTCGGTGGGGCTGGAGCCGGGGATTCTCGGCCGCTATCCGCATGAGTTTTCAGGCGGGCAGCGGCAGCGGATCGCGATTGCTCGCGCCATTGTTGCGAAGCCGAAGCTGCTGCTCGCCGACGAGGCGGTGAGTGCGCTCGACCTCTCGACCCGCATCCGGATTGTGGAGTTGCTGAAGCGGCTCGCGGCCGAGATGACGCTGGTGTTTGTGTCGCACGACCTCGGGGTGGTGGCGGCGCTTTGTGACGAGATCGTCATTCTCGAAAAAGGCCGGATCGTAGAGGCCGGAGCCACTCGCAAAATCCTCGCCGACCCCCAACATCAATACACCCGAACGCTGCTCGACAGCGTTCCGCGCATGCCCGCTTAGCCTGACCCAAGGACGACTCCAAATGACTGCATCTGCCGATTACCTCGTTGCGCTCGACGCCTGGAAGGCCAAGCGCCTCGCCAACCTCAAGGCACCGACCGGCTGGCTCAACATTATCGGCCGCTACTGGCTCGAGGCCGGCGCAGTCAGCGTGGGCAGCGCAGCGGACAACGATATCGTGCTGCCGGCCGGCCCGGCGCATCTGGGGACGGTGACGCAGGGCGATGGCGGTCCGGTCACCTTCAAGCCGGCGGATGGCGGCGAGCCGATCACGGTCGAGCCGGACAAGAAGCACCCGCCGCGCTTCATGGTGGGCGAGCTGTTGCTCGAGATCACCACGGTGAACGGCGAGAACGCGCTGCGCATTCGCGATACGGCGTCGAGGGCGCCTGCGGAGTTCGGAGGCATCGAGTATTTTCCGACGCAGCAGGATTGGCGGATCGTCGCCGACTGGGTGCCGTTCGAGACGCCGCTCGACCTCGTGGTCGACACCACGGGCAACATTCCGACCGGCGTGGCGGTGACGCACAAGGCGGTGTTCAGCCATGAGGGCAAGACGTACGAGCTGATCGCGACGCATGGCACGCCGGAATCGCCACAGTTCGTCATCAAGGATCCGACGTCGAAGGACTCGACCTATCCGGCGTCACGGTTCCTGTTCGGCGAGGACGTGACGGAGAACAGCATCGTTCTCGATTTCAACAAGGCGATCAACCCGCCCTGCGCCTTCACGGAGCATGCGGTGTGCCCGCTACCGCCGCCGGAGAACGTGATGCCGTTCCGGATCGAAGCCGGCGAGAAGCGGCTGCCCTACCTGCTCTAGGCTCAGGCCGTCCGCAGCTCGATTGGCAGTACGTCGCCGTCGGCGTCGCGCATCTGGGCAAGCGTGGTGCGATCGAGCACCTCGGCGATGGCATTGCGGACGTTCAGCATGGTGTGGCGGACCTGGCAGGTGGCCACATCGCAATCGTCGCAGGCTTCGTAGCGGGTGTGGCTGGCGCAGGGGATCGGCGCGAGCGGCCCATCGAGCACGCGGACGATCGAGCCGACCTTGATGTCCTCCGGCAGCCGCGCGAGGCGATAGCCGCCGCCCTTGCCCTTGCGGCTCTGGACGATGCCGGCGTTGCGCAGGTCGCCGAGGATGGCGTCGAGGAACTTCTTGGGGATGTTGTTGGCGGTGGCGATGTTGGAGACCAGCGCCAGTTCGCCGGGGGGAAACTGCGCCAGATGCACGAGGGCCTTGAGGCCGTATTTTCCCTTAGCGGTGAGCATTGCCGAAATTCATCCCAGGCTGCGGAAGCGCCTGAGGTATAAATTCCAGCGACTAGCTATACAAGAGCGATCACGAGGCGGCAGCGCGGCGTTCCGCGGGCGGATCGAGGCGCTCGGGATGGGCGATGGAGATCTGGGGATGGGCCGGGGTCGCCTGCCATTGTGCCGCGAGCAGCAGCACCAGCTGCGTGCTCGCCAGTTCGATCCGCTGCAACACGGCCGACTCGATGATGCGGCCATCGAGGAACTCGTGGTCGGAGACGTAGACCGAAGTCGGTACGACCAGCGACGAGAAGAAGCCGAACAGCGGCCGGAGCTGATGCTCGACGATTAGCGCGTGGCGGTGACCGCCCCCGGTAGCGCCGACAACCACCGGTTTGTTCACCAGCGCGTTCTGGTCGACGAAATCGAACAGGTGTTTGAAGAGGCCGGTGTACGAGCCCTTGTAAACCGGGCTTACGGCGATGATCGCGTCGGCCTGCTCCACCGCCTCGACGATGGCAGCCGCCTCCGGGGTCAGCTGGTGCCGGTTGAACGCGGCACCGAGGCCCGGGCCGGCGTCGAAGACGTCGAAAACCTCGACATCGACATCCAGTTGAGCGCGGACGCCCGCTCCGATCGCCTCAGCCACAGCCCGGGATTTCGAGGGCCGCCGGGTCGAGCCGGCGAAGGCAACGACGCGCGGCTTGCGGGTCTGGAAAGGCATCGGGTCATTCCTCGCGCGACGTACGGGCAAGGCCCGATCCCGGCAATAGTCCATCGATCTTATAGGCTTTGTCAAAGGCCAAACAGCTGAAGGCGCTGACTTTTCTCGCGAATCCGGATTTCGGTTTCTCGATTTGCCCCGTTTTTCCGATGTGACGCAAAATCTTGCTTCGCGAGGTGGAAGCGACGTCAGGCCACCTGGCGTCGGCCGATGGGGAAGTAGGCGAGTCCCGCCTCTTCGACGGTCGAGGGCTCGTACATGTTGCGGCCGTCGAAGATGGCCTTGCGCTTGAGCGTCGCGGCGAGCGCTTGGAAATCGGGGGCGCGGAAGACTTTCCACTCGGTCACGATCACCAGCGCATCGGCGCCGTCCACTGCCTGGGCCGTCGACTCGACGAAGCTGACCCGGTCGATCTTGCCATCCAGGTCGAGCGCCAGCACGCGCTGCGCTTCCGGCATCGCGACCGGGTCGTAGGCGCGGATCGAGGCGCCGCGGCGGACCAGATCGGCAATCAGGACGCGGCTCGGGGCGTCGCGCATGTCGTCGGTGTTCGGCTTGAAGGCGAGGCCCCAGACGGCAAAGGTCAGCCCGGTGAGATCGTCACCGAAGCGAGCGCGGATCTTGGCGCTGAGCACATCCTTCTGTGCAGTGTTCGCCTCTTCGACCGCGGCAAGGATGCGCAGCGTATGCCCCTGCCCTGCTGCCGTGCGCCGCAGGGCGCTGACATCCTTGGGGAAACAGCTGCCGCCATAGCCGGTGCCGGCATAGAGGAAGCTGTAGCCGATGCGTGGGTCCGAACCCATGCCGCGGCGCACCAGCTCGATGTCGGCGCCCAGGTCCTCAGCGAGGTTGGCGAGCTCGTTCATGAACGAGATGCGGGTGGCGAGCATGGCGTTGGCGGCATACTTGGTGAGTTCGGCGGAGCGCACGTCCATGACCATGGTGCGGTCGTGGTTGAGGGTGAACGGCGCGTAGAGATAGCGCATCAGCTCGAGGCCGCGCCGGCCGCTGGTGGTGTCGTCGGCGCCGATGATGATCCGGTCCGGGCGGTTGAAATCGGCGACCGCTGCGCCTTCCTTCAGGAACTCCGGGTTGGAGATGACGGTGAAATCCGGCTGGCCGAGACGGATGCGCTCGGCGGCATCGGCGGCGAAACCTCGCTTCACCAGCTCCGCAGTAATCGCAGCGGCGACGAGGTCGCCGGTGCCGACGGGTACGGTGGATTTGCTGGCGACGACCTTGAAGCCGGTGAGGTGTTCGCCGACGCTGCGGGCAACGGCGAGGACGTATTTGAGATCGGCCGAGCCGGTCTCGTCGGCCGGCGTGCCGACGGCGATGAACAGGACCTCGCCGTGATCGACGCCTTGCGCAATGTCGGTGGTGAATGAGAGCTGCCGGTTGGCGCGGGCGCCGGCAACGACCGCCGCGAGGCCCGGCTCGTAGATCGGCACACTGCCGCTGTTGAGCTGCTCTATCTTTTTCTCGTCGATATCGACGCACATCACCTGGTTGCCCGCATCGGCCAGGCACGCACCCGTGACGAGGCCCACATAGCCCGAGCCAAAGACCGTAACTTTCATTCGTCGCTCCGCTGGAGAACGGCCGCAGCATACATGCCCGAGCCCGGGGTGCAGCAACTATCGGAGCGCCCAGATGACGCCAGCCGGTCGTGGTGGCTCGCGCCATCTCTTGGGCAGACGACATCGCCGCTGCTGCCCCCGAGTTAGATCGACGTCCATCTCAAGTGACGCTCAAGTCAAGGAATGTGCGCTCGGGAAAACTACGCATGGCCTAGTGGTATCGAAGCATCGTCTAGATTTCCGAATATGTAGTTATCCTTATTTTTCATACACTTGCGCAATCACGATGCTGATTCTTCGGCTTTCGTCAAGTGTAGTCGCATTTTGTCCCTGTACAGAATGATGAATGTATCGTTAATTCCGTCCCGGGGCCGACATCGGCAAGTGATGCAAGGTGTCCGGTAGTCATCGACAATCTGGGGGCAGGTTGATGAGTGACGTGTGGGGCGGTGCCGACCGGTGTCTTCGGTTTGTCGATAGTGAGTGGCTGTGCGCCCGGGAGCGGGCGGCATGAGACTGCTGATCGTCGGTCTCAACTACGCACCCGAGAAGGTCGGCATTGCGGTCTACACGGCCGGCATGGCCGAGGCGCTGGCGGCCGAGGGGCACGAGGTGCGAGTGGTCGCGGGGCAGCCCTATTATCCCGCATGGCGGATCGCCAAGGGGTACAGCCCGTGGGCGATCACGCTGACCGAGGAGCGCGGCGTCACGATCACTCGGGTGCCGCATTACATTCCGGCTCATCCGACTGGCGGCAAGAGGTTGCTGCACCATGCAAGCTTCGCCGCGACCGCCCTGCTGCCGGCAATCTGGAACGGGATCATCTGGCGCCCGGAAATGGTGCTGACGGTGGCGCCGTCGCTGACCGGTGCGCCGGTGGCCCGGTTGGCGGCGTGGCTGGCCGGTGCGCACAGCTGGCTGCACGTCCAGGATCTGGAGGTCGAGGCGGCGTTCGCCACGGGGCTGCTCGACGGTGGCGGGCGGCTCGCCAAGCTGGCGCGATGGTTCGAGGGCACAGTGCTGCGCAGCTTCGAGCGGGTCAGCGCCATCTCGCCGGAAATGTGCAGGCGATTGGTGCAGAAGGGCGTTCCGCCAGAGCGTGTCTCGGAATTCCGCAACTGGACGGACGTCAACACTGTTCGACCGATGACGAGGCCGTCGTCGTACCGGCAGGAATGGAACATCGAGACCGAGCACGTGGCGCTCTACGCCGGCAACATCGGCAACAAGCAGGGTGCCGAGATCGTGCTCGAGGCCGCCCGATTGCTGCAGCATCGGCAGGACCTCAGCTTTGTCATCTGTGGCGAGGGGCCGAACCGCGATCGGCTGCAGGCCAAGGCGAGCGGGTTGGCCAACGTACGGTTCCGCGACCTGCAGCCTCGGGAGCGGCTCAATGAGCTGATGGGGCTCGCCACTGTGCACCTGCTGCCGCAACTCGCCAGCACTGCCGATCTGGTGTTGCCGAGCAAGCTCACCAACATGCTCGCCTCCGGCCGGCCTGTGGTGGCAACCGCAGCAGCAGGAACGGGGCTTGCACGGGAAGTCGAGGGCTGCGGACTGGTAGTACCGCCGGAGAATGCGATGGCTTTCGCCGGCGCCATCGAACGGCTGATGGATGACGAGGTGCTGCGAGCGACTGCCTCCGTCACCGCCCGGACGCGAGCAGAGGAGAGGTGGGCGAAAGCAGCGATCCTGAGGTCGTTCACGCACGACCTGGATCGCTTGACGGCCAGGGCATCGCCGCCGCCGGCTCCTGCCGAGTGAATGGGCGCGCTCGTCGCACCGGGAGGGCATGACGTCGCCGTGCGTGCCGGATGCGCAGTGCCGCGGAGGCACGTCAATGCGGCCTTGCTGATCGGAGGGTATGCGGCGGGGCAAGGCGCAATCTTCGCCGTGCAGACGCTGCTGGTGGCGCAGGACCAGCTTGCGCTTCTCGCCGCTTTCGGCTCGGCCTTCTCGTTCGCTATCCTGGGCGGCCTGAGCATTGAGTTCGGCGCGCTGACCGTGCTGAGCCGGGAGACGGTGCTGGCAGACGGGGACACGGGCCGGATCTGGAAGAATTACTGGGCCATCACGGTGTGGCGGTTCGCGATCGGGCTCGGTGTGGCGGCGCTGGTGGCGACCTTCGCTGTCCTGACCGCCGATGAGTTCTTGCGCGCCTACGCTCTCTGGGCGTTGCCGGCGGCGCTGCTGTGGCCGTTCAATGCGAGCGGAATTCTCGATGGCTTGCGGCGTGGCGGGCTGAGCGGGTTGACCGGCACGCTGCCTTACCTTTGTTCCGCGCTGGGCCTGCTGGTGTCAATGGATGCCTCGCCCGGCGGCGCAGGTGCGCTGCTTGGGGCCGCGCTGACCTTCGGTTGCGCCCTGACGTTGATCGGACAATTCGCGGCACTACTTCACGCGGACAACACGCCACGCTTCGTTCGACCTCCTGCCGGGCAGGTGCTGACCATCGGGCGCGAAGCCGGCGTGGTATTTCTGACCACCCTGCCCGGCCAGCTCTACTTTCGCTACCAGTTGGTGCTCGCCAACCTCGTCCTTGGGCCCGCCGGCACGGCGCTGTTCCTCTATGCCAAGCAGATCGCCACGGCGTTCGCGCAGGTGATCGGCTTCGTGAGGCGGGTGGAGTTTCCAGAGCTGGTTGCACGCATCACTGACGATGTACGTGATCCAGCCGCGGTTCTGCGGACGCAGGCAGGCGGAACGCTGGTCGGCGTTGCCGGAGCAGCGGTGATGCTCGCAGGCGGTGTCTCGGGTTATCTGTGGTTGCCGGGATCGCTCGGTGAGGCGGCACTCGCCACCGCGATTTTTGCTCCGGTGGTCATTGCCGGCGCACTGACGACGGCGGTCGTGCAAGGGCTGCAGGCGGTTCGACGGTACGGGAGCGCAGCGATTGCGATGGCGGTCGCCGTGGCGGTTGGTGTGGGCGTCAACGCGATGGCGGTGGTCTGGCCGATCCTCGCAGTCTTCGTGCTCGCCGACCTGGCTGTGTACGCGATAGCTGCCGCGATCTCGCGGGCCGCGCTCCCCGGCGCCGGGGGCGCACCGTGAGAATTGCCTATCTTACCAGCTCGCTCTCGCGGTCGGCAGGCGGGCTCTATCATTCTGTTTCGGGGCTCGCGGCGGCAGTCGCGCTGCAGGGCCCGGAGGTAGCCGTGTTCGGGGGCGCGGACCGTCATTTCGAGGAGGATCGCCGGGAATGGGGCGGCGTGCCACTGCGTCCCCATCCGGTGTCGGACGTCTACGGCTTTTCGTGGGGTGTGTTCCGAAGACTGCTGTCGTACCGGCCCGACCTGCTGCATCTGCACGGCATCTGGACTGCCGGTTCAATCCACGCGCGCATCGCCCAGTTGGCGGGTGTCCCCGTGCTGGTGTCGCCGCACGGGATGCTGGAGGCATGGATCCTGCAGCGTCGCAGGCTCGCCAAGGCGGTTCACGGGGCGTTGTTCGAGCGACCTCTGGTTGGCGGCGGGCACGTCCATGCCCTTTGCGCGGCCGAGCATGCCTCGGTGAGCAGGTACCAGCCGGGCGCGACAAGCCGGATGTTCACCCTGCCGAATGGGACGGCGGTCGTGGCACCGGGACAGACCGGGGTGCGGCGGAGCGGTGTGCTCTACCTCGGCCGGCTACATCCCAAGAAGCAGGTTCTGGAGTTGGCCAAGGCCTGGACGAGATCGCCACTGCTGGAGGGAACTGTGCTGACCATCGCGGGCTGGGGTGAGCCCGCCTATGAGGCAGCGATACGGGAGGTGGCTGAACCGTCGACCAATGTGCGGTTTGTCGGTTCGCTCTACGGGAGCGCCAAGGAAAAGGCTTTCGAGACCGCCGCGGCATTCGTCCTGCCTTCGCTGAGCGAGGGGTTGCCGATGAGCGTGCTGGAAGCACTGCAACATGGCTGCCTGCCTGTTATCACCGACCAATGCAACCTGCCGGAGTTGTTCGCAGATGGTGCAGCGCGGCGCATCGAGACGGACCTCTCGGACATCGGGCGCGTGGTGGCCGACGCTGTCGCGACACCGGATGTCGACGCACAATCGCTATTCCTACGGTCTTACGCGCAGCGCTACCAGTGGAGCGGGATCGCGACCGCGATGATCGGGCACTACCGGGCGATCATCGACGGTCATGCTTCGGCGCGGGGACGCCGCTGATGCAGGCGGGCCCCTCCACGCGGCGGCGGATGGCGCGGGTGGCGACGCAGGCGGCGCTGGTGCTGCTTGCCGGCTTGACCGCCAAGGAGGCGACTTCGCTCCTCCTCGTCGCGCCGATAGCGCTCTGCGGCCTCGTTGCCGCGGCGCGAAACGGCAACGAGGAGGTGGACGCGATCGACGTCTACTGGCTGCTTTGGACGCTGTTCTTCGTGGTCAGGCCGGCGCAGACGCTGATCGGCAACTCGGCGATGCTCTACGCCGCGCGGGCGCCGTTCCACTACGAGCCCGAGATCATCCTGCTGACGTTCGCGGCGCTGTACATCTTCTCGATCGTCATGCTCGTGCTACTGCC
>JBKJMF010000444.1:0-3451 GCA_046596525.1 Devosia sp.
CATCGAGTACCAGGTGGTGACCACCGACGCGCCGCTGCTGTTCCAGAACTTCTACTATGTGCAGCCGGGCTTCGGCTCGACCCAGTTCGTCTACTGGAGCATTCCGGAAGGTGGCACCTCGGCGGCGTTCCGCGCTGGGCAGATGCTCTCGACGATCCAGTTCACGGAATAAGCGAAGGGGCGGTCAACTGGCCGCCCCAACCGTTTCAGACGGTAAGAAGGCCGTCGAAATGCTGGCCGAGCTGGGCTGTCGGCAGGTTCGTAAGATCCTTCGGCAGCTCGGCGACAATGGCGTCGCGCAGGCCCTTGCTGAAGGCCGGGCGCAGGTCGCCCAGCGCCGTCGGCGCGGCGGCGACGATCAGCCGGTCGAAAGCATGCTGCTGATGCTTGCGGTCCAATTCCTCGGCGACATTCTCGACGAAGCGCCGCTCACGCACCGCCACGGGGTCCGACGACGGCTCGATAGCGCTGCGGCCGCTGCCCACTGACGAGAAGCTGCGCCCGGGTCGGTCCGCCATGATCTCCCCGGCCTTTAGCGGCGTCTGTTCGAACATCAGGCCGTCGACGGCCTGCAGTCCCTTGCCGGGACCGTTGTGCTCGAACACCTTTGCCGTTGCTCCATCGGCGACGAGGATCCAGGTGACCTTGGCTTTCATGACGTGCTCCTTGTTCGGTACAGAGGACTAACGCAGCACGTGGCGATTGGTTTGATCGCCATCAAGGCGCGTTGTGCCGCCAATCACAAACTCTGATTTGTCCGATGTCGGGGCCGCTGCTAGAAGGCGGCTCTCATGCGGCCGTCTGCGGCCCGGAAGGACACGCCTTGGCGTCCGTCACCAGCACCGAAAATCAACGTCTCGAAAGCGGCCTCGCCGCTGGCGTCACCGCCTATCTGCTGTGGGGCTTCCTGCCGCTGCTGTTCAACCTGTTGCACCATGTCGGTGCGCCGACGCTGGTCGCGGACCGGACGATCTGGTCGCTTCTGTTTGTCGGCGTGTTCATGGTGGTCGGCGGTCGCACAGCCGAAGTGCGGGCGATCCTCCGCGATCCGGTGGCGGTCAGCCGCATGGCGATTGCCGCGCTGGTGCTGGCGGCGAACTGGCTGATTTACGTCTACGCCGTCGAGAGCGGGCAGGTGCTGGAGGCGAGCTTCGGCTACTTCATCAACCCGCTGGTCAACGTGGCCATGGGCGTGGCGCTGCTCGGCGAGCGGCTCAACCGCTGGCAGATCGTCTCGGTGGTCATCGCCGTGATCGCCATCGCCATCCAGGCGGTCGGTCTTGGCGGCGTTCCCTACATCGCGCTGAGCCTCGCCGTGAGCTTCGCGCTTTACGGCTATCTCAGGAAGACCGCCAAGGCCTCGTCGCTGGCCGGGCTGTTCATCGAAACGCTGGTGCTGTCGCCGCTGGCGCTGCTCTACCTGCTGTTCACCTTCGTCAGCCAGGGCAATATCGGACCACACGCCGATCCCTATTCGCTGTTCCTCTTGATGCTCACGGGTCCCGCCACCGCGATCCCCCTGCTGCTGTTCGCCTATGCGGTGCAGCGGCTGCGGCTCACCACCATCGGCATGCTGCAATACATAGCGCCGTCGATCGCCTTCATCCTCGCGATCACCGTGTTCGGCGAGCATCTCAATGCGGTGCGGCTCGGCAGCTTCGCGCTGATCTGGCTGTCGCTGATCGTCTACACCACCGATTCCGTGGTGCGCCGCAGACGAGCCGCTGCATGAGCGAGCCGATGCCGGCGTTGACGCTGAACGGCCGGGTCGAGGGCATGTTCGTCGTCGAGAGCGCTGCGGTCGAGTCGACGGCCAATCCGGAACTGGTCCTCACCTATGCCGGCATTGTCGGCGATCGCCACGAAGGGCTGGTGCGGCCCAGCAATGCGCGTGAGCCGTGGTATCCGCGCGGCACGCCGATGCGCAACGAGCGGCAGATATCGATCCTCAGCGCCGAAGAACTGGCCGAGGTCGCCGCGACACTCAACCTGCCGCGCATCCTCGGCGAATGGGTCGGCGCCAACCTGATCCTCTCCGGCATCCCGCATCTGACGCAACTGCCGCCGCGCAGCCTGATGATGTTCCCGTCCGGCGCCACCATCCGCATCGATGGCGACAACGATCCGTGCCGCAAGACCGGCAAGACGATCGCGGTGCACAACGAGGGCAGGGCGGATATCGAGTTCGGCTTCGTCAAGGCGGCGATGGGCAAGCGCGGGCTCGTCGGCTGGGTCGAGCGCGAGGGCGTAATCCGGCGGGGTGACGTGGTGAAAGTCCGCACCTGGCGGCGGTCGCCTTACCCGATCGAGGGCTGAACCACCGCCGGACGCGCCTGCCGGATCGTTTCGGCCACCTGTTCGAACACCGCCCCGAACGGTGTCGCCTCCCGCCACACTAGGGACAACAGCCGCCGAGCCCCCGGCGATTCCAGTCGGTGTATGCGGATGCGGTCGCCGGTCGCTTCCTTCTTCAGCGCGATCTCCGGCAGCAGCGTGATGCCCTGGCCGTTGGCGACGAACTCGACGATGGTTGAGAGCGAGGTGGCGGCGAAGGTTCGCCGAGCTGCGTCGGGGTCGAGCGAGCAAGCGGCGATGGCCTGCTCGCGGAAGCAGTGACCCTCGTCCAGCAACAGCACCCGGTCGCCGTCGATCTCGGCCAGCGGCACGGGGTCGTGGGCGCTGTCGCCTGAGCCGGTGGCCAGCACGAACTCGTCGGCGAACAGCGGCGCTGCGGTGAGGCGGGGACCGCCGGGCTTGGGCTCGCTGGCGATGAGCGCCAGGTCGAGGCTGCCGTCGGCCAGGCTCTCTATCAGCGCGTCAGTACGGCTTTCGGATACGGTGAAGCTCAAGTCCGGAAAGTCGCGTTGCAGGGCCGGGAACACGTGCGGCAGCAGGTAGGGCGCCACCGTCGGAATCACGCCCAGCCGAAGCGGCCGCACCGGGTTGCCGCGTTGGCCGCTGACGAACGACATCAGCCCCTCGGTCTGCTCGAGAATTGGCCGCGCCCGCTCGACGAACTCGCGGCCGAGCGGGGTGAGCCGCACGGCTTTGCCCAACCGGTCGAACAGCGGGCCGCCGCACAGTTCCTCGAGCTGCCGGATCTGCTGGCTGAGGCCGGGTTGGGTGACGTGACAGCGCTCGGCGGCCCGGCCAAAGTGCCCGGCTTCCGCCAGCGCCGTGGCATACTGCATCTGTCTGAGGGTGATCATAAGTCCACGTTATCACTGTGAGTAGCGCAATCAATTGGCCTTATGCCGTGCCGAGGGTCAGAATGCCACAGTTCCAGAGTGTGACTCGGGATCGGTCGCGGCCAAGCCCGCGAATGGTCACTGCGACTCACCCGGAAACCCTATCGAGACCTCAAGATGATATCGCCGCGGGCGAACGGAGACTGACATGGACGCATCGAATGAAGGCAGCGGCGGCGAGTGCCCGGTCCCCCACAGTGGCA
>JBKJMF010000541.1:0-3000 GCA_046596525.1 Devosia sp.
GGATCTTCGCCGAGGGCGCCGCTCCCGGTCCTGCCGTGTCCGTCCGGCTGACCCCGAACGGCGAGGCGTGCGAGCTCACCATCCTCTGGCTGCAGCAGCCTGGCGTGTCAGACCAGGAGTTCGCGGACGCGCTGGGGCGGATTGAAGGACATCTGGGCGCGCTGAAGACGATGCTCGAGCGTTGACGGCTACGCCGCGAACGCCGCGATGATCCGCAGCCACGAGCGGATGCCCTTGTGGAAGCTCGAGAGGTTGTACTTCTCGTTGGGCGAGTGGATGCGGTCGTCGTCGAGCGCAAAGCCGATCAGCAGCGTGTCGAGCCCGAGCAGGCGCTTGAACTCGCCGGCGACCGGGATCGAGCCGCCCGAGCCGATCAGCGCCGCCTCGTTGCCCCACTCGTCCTTCAGCGCCGCCGCGGCCTTGGCGACGAACGGACCATCGGTCGGCACCGACACGGCCGGCGCGCCGCCATGCTCGTGGAAGGTCGCCGTGGCGTCGGGTGGCAGCCGGTCCGTGACGTGCTTCCTGAACGCCGCGCGGATTTTCTTCGGGTCCATGCCCGAGACCAGGCGGAACGAAATCTTGGCGCTGGCTTTGGCCGGGATCACCGTCTTGAAGCCGTCGCCGGTATAGCCGCCGGTGATGCCGTTGATTTCGCAGGTCGGGCGCGCGCGGGTCTGCTCCAGCACCGAGCGGCCCTTTTCGCCGGCCGGAGTGGTGAGCCCGGCGCCCGCCATGAACGCCGCCTCGTCATAGGGCAGGCGCTTCCATAGCGCCGCGATATCGGCCGGCAGTTCGGCAACGTCGTCGTAGAAGCCTTCCACCGCCACGCTGCCATCGGGGTTGCGCAGCGAGGCGATGATGTCGGCCAGCACCTGAATCGGGTTGCGCGCCGCGTTGCCATACATGCCCGAGTGCAGGTCGTGGCTGGCGCAGGTGATCTCGACCTGCTCGCCGACCAGTCCGCGCAAGCTGGTGACGATCGCCGGGGTATTGGCGTTCCAGAGGTCAGTGTCGCAGACCAGCGCGATATCGGCAGCGCCGAGTTCGTCGCGGTTCTGCTCGAGGAAGCCGGGCAGGCTCTTGCCGCCGCTCTCCTCCTCGCCCTCGAAGAACAGCGTCACCTTGACCGGCAGCGCGCCGTTGACCGCCTTCCAGGCCCGGCAGGCCTCGACGAAGGTCAAGAGCTGCCCCTTGTCGTCCGAGGTGCCACGCCCGACGATGCGGGTCTCGCCGTCCTCGCCCTTGATCAGCGTCGCGGCAAACGGGTCGGTGTGCCAGAGGTTCAGCGGATCGACCGGCTGCACGTCGTAGTGGGCATAGAACAGCACATGCGGGCCGCTGGAGGCATGGTCGTGCGCCACCACCATCGGATGCCCCGGCGTCGGCCGCACCGAAGCGTCAAAGCCCAGCGTCTTGAGATCCGCCGCCAGCCAGTCCGCCGCCTTCCGCACCTCGCCGGCATAGGCCGGGTCGGTGGAAATCGACTTGATCGCCACCAGCGTCTTCAGCCGCTCGACGCTGTCATCGAGATGGGCATCGGCATGGGCAAGGGCGGCGTCGAGGGCGGTGGTCATGGGGCAGTTCCGTTGGTTCAGAGCGTGGGCTACCCCCACCCTTGATCCCTCCCCACAAGGGGGAGGGATGTGCAGGAGCCGACAATCTTGTAGCCGCTGATCTTTCAGTCGTCTCCCTCCCCCTTGTGGGGAGGGATCAAGGGTGGGGGGCGGCTCGCGCCGGCCCCTCGAGTCTTACGACGACCCGGCGCCGTCCTGCCGCACAAAGGCAATGCGCAGCATATTGGTCGCACCCGGCGTGCCCAGCGGAATACCCGCCGTAATCGCAATCCGATCGCCCGGCCGCGCCAGGCCCTCCTGGTAAGCGATGACGCAGGCGCGGTCGACCATGTCCTCGAGGCTCACCGCATCGGGCGACTCGACGCAATGGATGCCCCACACCACAGACAGCCGGCGCACCGTGCGCAGGTTCGGCGACAGCGCCAGGATGGGCTTGCTCGGCCGCTCGCGGGCCGCGCGGATGGCGGTCGAGCCGGACGAGGTGTAGGTGACGATGGCCGCCAGATCGAGCGTCTCGGCGACCTGCCGGGTCGCCGCGGAAATGGCGTCGGCGGCGGGTGCTTCGGGCTCGGCGGACTGGGCGCGGATGATGCCGCGGTAGTTGCTGTCGTTTTCGACGGCGACGGCCACCTTGTTCATCATGGTCACGGCTTCGACCGGATACATGCCCGAGGCGCTTTCGGCCGAGAGCATCACCGCATCGGCGCCTTCGAACACCGCGATCGATACGTCGGAGACTTCGGCGCGGGTCGGCACCGGCGAGGTGATCATCGATTCCAGCATCTGGGTGGCGACCACCACCGGCTTGCCGTAGCGGCGGGCGATACGGATCATGCGCTTCTGCAGCCCGGGCACCTGCTCGAGCGGCATTTCCACGCCGAGATCGCCGCGCGCCACCATGAAGGCGTCGCAAAGCTTGATGATCTCCTCGAGCCGCTCCACTGCCTGGGGCTTTTCGATCTTGGCCATGACGCCGGCGCGGCCCTGCACGATCTTGCGGATATCGATGATATCCTCGGGACGCTGCACGAAGCTGACGGCGATCCAGTCCGCTTCCGCCTCAAGGCCTTTCAGCAGGTCCGCGTGATCCTTCTCGGTCAGCGCGCCCATCGGCAGCAGCGTATCGGGCAGGCTCACGCCCTTCTTGTCGCTCAGCTTGCCGCCATAGATCACTTCGGTCTCGACCTGCCCGCCGCCGACCTTGGTGGCCTTCAGCTGGAGCTTGCCGTCATCGAGCAGCAGGCGATCGCCCACCGAGACGGATTCGAGAATTTCCGGATGCGGCAGGAACACGCGTTCGGCAGTGCCAAGCGTCTCGGAGCTGTCGAGGATGAACTTGGAACCGCTCACCAGTTGCACGGCGCCATCGGCGAAGCGGCCGACACGAAGTTTCGGACCCTGCAGGTCGACCAGGATGCCGATC
>JBKJMF010000562.1:0-3677 GCA_046596525.1 Devosia sp.
CTGCCACACCGGCTTGTTGTCGCGGCGCCAGTAGAGCGAGAAGGTCCAGCGCGGCAGCGTTTCGCCGGGATACCACTTGCCCTGGCCATAATGCAGCAGGCCGCCGGGAGCGAAGCGTTCGCGGAGGCGCCGGATCAGTGCGTCGGCCTTGGCGCGCTTGGTGGGGCCGACGGCGTCAGCGTTCCATTCACCTGCTTCGAAATCGTCGATCGAGACGAAGGTCGGCTCGCCGCCCATGGTGAGGCGGACGTCGTTGGCCACCAGGTCCTCGTCGACCTTGCGGCCGAGCGCATTGAGCCGGCCCCAGCTCTCGTCGGAGAACGGCATGGTGATGCGCGGGTGCTCGGCAACGCGGCTGACCTTCATGTCGAAATCGAATTCGACATTGGCGAAGCTGGTGAAGCCGGAGATCGGCGCGGCGTTGCGATAGTGCGGGGTGGCGGCTAGCGGCACGTGGCTTTCGCCGGCGAGGAGGCCTGAGGTGGGGTCGAGGCCGACCCAGCCCGCGCCAGGGAGATAGACTTCACACCAGGCGTGGAGGTCGGTGAAGTCGTGGTCGGTGCCGGCCGGGCCGTCCAGCGAGACGAGATCGGGCTTCAGCTGGATCAGGTAGCCGGAGACGAAACGGGCGGCAAAGCCGAGGTGGCGCAGCGCCTGCACCAGCAGCCAGCTGGAATCGCGGCACGAGCCCTGGGCGCGGGTCAGCGTTTCGTCGGGTTCCAGCACACCGGTTTCGAGGCGGACGATGTAGCCGATCTCGCGCTGCACCCGGGCATTGAGCGCGGTGATGAAGTTCACCGTGTTCATCGGGGTGCGGTCGACCTGGCGGAGAAACTCCATCAGCAGCGGGCCGGCCGGCTGGGGCTTCATGTAGATCGAGAGGTCGTCGCGCAGTTCCTCGGGATACTCGAACGGCCAGACCTCGGCCCGCTCCTCGACGAAGAAGTCGAACGGGTTGTAGACGGTCATGTCGGCGACGAGATCGACCTCGATCTTCAGTTCCATCACCGGCTCGGGAAAGACGTGCCGGCTCAGGTAATTGCCGTAGGGGTCCTGCTGGACGTTGACGAAATGGTTCGACGGCGAGACCCGCAGCGAGTGGCTCAGCACCTTGGTCTTCGACTGGGGCGCAGGCTGGAGCCGGATGATCTGAGGCTGGAGGACTACCGGACGATCGTACTTGTAGTGCGTCAGGTGATAGATCGCGGCTTTGATCGACATGCGGTCGGATGCTCGCTACTGAGGCACAGAAACTTCCCACGCCGACGATAGCATAGAAGCTCGGCGCGGCTAGCCTTTGCGAGAGGCAGGGCAGAGATGACGGACGAGCAGGCGATCCCGGCGTGGCGACGCGTCATCCGCGGCATCGGGCGGGCGGTGGTGACCATCGCGGTGGTGATCTACACCGTGCTCGACGAGCTGCTGTTCCCGCTGTTCCGGCCGCTCATCCGTTGGCTGGGCGAATTACAGCTGTTCCAGCGGCTCGGGGAGTGGCTCGGTCGCCTGCCGTCATACGCGGCGCTGGTGGCGCTTGGCATCCCGTTCGTCATCATCGAGCCTGCCAAGGTGGTCGCCATCTGGTGGGCGGGGACCGGGCATGTCGTCTCCGGTACCATCGGGCTGCTGTTCGCGCATGCGCTGTCGCTGCTGGTGGTCGAGCGCATCTTTCACGCCGCCTACCAACCGGTGATGCGGATTGACTGGTTCGCGAGGCTGCTTGGTTGGCTGTTCGCGCTGCGCGATCGGGCGATTGGCTGGGCGAAGTCGACGGCGGCGTGGCAGGCGGCGGCCGCTTGGGTGCGCGGCGTGCGGGAGTGGCTGCGCGGCCTATTGGCGACGCTGCGCTAGCTACTTCTTACTGCTCTCGCGGGCAGCCAGCTTCGATTCCAGCAGGAATTCCTCGACCTCCTCAAGGCTGGCGGAGAATTCGTAACCCTTGTTGCCGAAGACGATTTCGAACGTATCCTCGTCGCGCAGCATGTAGCCGCCATGGGCTTCGATCTTGGGGTTGCGCTTCTGCGCGATCAGCAGGCTGACGCCGAACGGGCGGCCGAGACGGCGGACGCGGCGCTCGGTGGCGGCGAGGGTATGTGCGCGGCTGCTCATGGCGTTATCCCCGTGAGGTTCAATCCGTGTTCCAATAGCGCCGCTGTAAAATCGGGCAAGAGGCAATCGGCCGATTGAGCGGCGAACGGGCGAATGGTTTAGTGGTGCATGGCTTTTACTCTCCGGCAGCTGCAGTATTTCATCTCGGTCGCCGAAGAGGGGACGGTATCGGGCGCGGCGCAGAGCCTGTCGATCAGCCAGTCGGCGGTGACCGATGCCATCAAGGAGCTGGAATCGGACCTGGGTGTGTCGCTGTTCGAGCGGCACCGCCGCGGGCTGACCATCACCCACAAGGGGCACCAGTTCTATCGGCACGCGCAGCGGATTCTCGGCAGCGTCTCGGATGCGCGGCGGAGTTTCGGCGAGGAGGCAGCGGCGCCGGCGGGCGGCTCGCTGCAGCTGGGGGTGACGTCGCTGGTGGCCGGCTATGTGCTCTCGGATTTGTTGGCGCGGTATCGGCGGGCTTATCCTAGCGTCGATATCTCGGCGATCGAGGACAATGGCGATTATCTCGAGCACCTGCTGATCGGCGGCGAGCTCGATGTGGCGGTGATGGTGATCTCCAACCTCAGGGATCGCGTGGCGCTGCAGGCGGAGATTTTCGAGACCTCGCCGTACCGGCTGTGGCTGCCGCTGGGGCATCGGCTGGCGGGGGCAGACATTATCTCGGTGTCGGACATCGTGCCGGAGCCGCTGATCATGCTGACGGTGGATGAGACCGAGGAGAATACCGGCAAGCTCCTCGCGGCGTTCACAGCCAAACCGCATGTGGCGTTCCGGACGCGTTCGGTCGAGGCGGTGCGTAGTCTTGTGGCCACCGGGGCGGGGATCGCACTGCTGCCCGATCTGGTCTACCGGCCGTGGTCGCTGGAAGGGGACCGGATCGAGAGCCGCGACATCTCCGGGGCACTGCCGGTGGTGCAGGTGGGGATGGTGTGGCGGCGCGGCAGCCAGCTGACGCAGGCAGCACGCGATTTCATCGGGCTGGCGCAGCAGCAGCATTCGCCGCGGGGCAGGGCAGCGCAGGAGCGCTGATTTCGGCGTTCGGACGTCGTTCATGTCCTGTTCATCTGTGTGGCAATCCTGCGGCGAGGCATGTCAGGTACCGTGACCTATCGGAAATTCCGATATCTCCCCCCGGTCGAATACATTTGCGGATATGAAGGCGCCCGATAAGCTCCCATTCAAGGGCATGACGCGCATTTGGGAGCGCTGCCCGAGCAGGGAGAAATCGATGAAATCCATCCTCAAGACGTGTACGGCCTTGACCATGGTTGCGACCTTCACCGGCCAGGTGGCTGCACAGGAGATGCTGCAGACGCTCGGCGCGGGCGAGGGCGAAGTCTCGATCGTCGCCTGGGCCGGCTACATCGAGCGCGGTGAGACCGACCCGAACTACGACTGGGTCACCAAGTTCGAGGCCGATAGCGGCTGCAAGGTGAACGTGAAGACCGCCAACACCTCGGACGAAATGGTCGCCCTGATGAACGAAGGCGGTTTCGACCTCGTCACTGCCTCGGGCGACGCCTCGCTGCGGCTGATCGCCGGCAAGCGCGTGCAACCGATCAACA
>JBKJMF010000488.1:0-8669 GCA_046596525.1 Devosia sp.
GTGCCGCCTCGATCATCGCCGGCACCTGGAGCATCAACCAGGTGATCTGCGACACGCCGATCAACGACCCGACAGTGTTCATGCAGTCGAGCTTCGACCGCAACCGGTGGCTGGCGATCGAGTCGAGCGCCACCTCGGCGGCCAATCTCGAGTGGATCGTGCACCAGTTCATGCACGACGAGGCGAACCCGTTCGATCGCGCCGGCGAGCTCGTGGCCTCTATCGATGCCGCCGCCGACGTGCCGATCTACCACCCGTTCCTTTACGGCTCGCAGCAGGACGGCAACGCGCGCGCCGGTTTCTATGGCATCGCCGGCTGGCACGGGAAGGCGCACATGATGCGCGCGCTGTTCGAGGGCGTGGCGTTCGGCCACCGCCGTCACGTCGAAACGCTGCGCGGCGCCGGCGCCAGCATCCGCGACGCGACGTTGTCCGGCGGCGGCTCGCGCAGCGCCGTGTGGCCGCAGATCTTTGCCGATGTGCTGGAGATGCCGGTGACCGTGGCGCGCAGCCGCGAGACCGGTGCGCTTGGAGCCGCCATCGCTGCCGGCACCGGGGTCGGCCTGTTCGCCGACTATGCCGAAGGGGCGGGCGCCATGACCTCAGCGGCTCGGCACTACGAGCCCGAAGCGAGCGCCGGGGAGAACTATCAGCGCCGCTATGGACTCTACACCGAACTCGCCGAAATCATGCGACCGGTTTGGGCGGAGATGCGCCGGTCGTGACGGAAAGCCTCGGGACGTATGACTACATCGTGGTGGGCGCCGGTTCGGCCGGTTGCGTACTCGCCAACCGGTTGAGCGCCGATCCGCGCAACTCGGTGCTGCTGCTCGAGGCGGGCGGCAGCGACCGCTACCACTGGGTCGATATCCCGATCGGCTACCTCTACACGATGGGCAACCCGCGCACCGACTGGATGATGAAGACCGAGCCGGAAGCCGGGCTCAACGGCCGTGCCCTCAACTACCCGCGCGGCAAGGTGCTCGGCGGCTGCTCCTCGATCAACGGCATGATCTACATGCGTGGGCAGGCGGCCGACTATGACGGCTGGCGGCAGATGGGCAATGCCGGGTGGGGCTGGGACGACATCCTGCCGTACTTCAGGAAGTCCGAGGACCATCACGCCGGCGACAGCTCGCAGCATGGCGCCGGCGGCGAGTGGCGGGTGGAACGGCAGCGGCTGAGCTGGCCGATCCTCAATGCCTTCCAGGCGGCGGCCGAGGAACTCGGCATCCCACGGGTCGGCGACTTCAACTCCGGCGACAACTTCGGCTCCGGCTACTTTGAGGTCAATCAGCGCAACGGCGTGCGCTGGAACACCTCGAAGGCGTTTCTCAGGCCGGTGCTGCATCGGCCGAACCTCCGGGTGCTGACCGGCGCGGAGACCGAAAGCCTGCTGATCGACGGCAGCAAGGTGACCGGTGTCCGGTTGCGCTACCGGGGCAGGGTCGTCGAGGCCTCGGCCGGGCGCGAGGTCCTGCTGTCGGCCGGAGCGGTGAACTCGCCCAAGCTGCTGGAGCTTTCCGGAGTCGGGCGCCCGGTGGTGCTGCAGCGGCTCGGCATCGAGGTCCGCCACCGGCTTGATGGGGTCGGCGAGAACCTGCAGGACCACCTGCAGATCCGCACCGTGTTCAAGGTGAAGCACGCGCAGACGCTCAACGGCCGCTACCACAACCTGGTCAGCCGCGCCGGCATGGGTCTCGAATATGCGCTGCAGCGCAGCGGCCCGCTATCGATGGCGCCGAGCCAGTTAGGCATCTTCGCCCGATCCGACCCGCGGCTCGCGACGCCGGATCTCGAGTACCATGTGCAGCCGCTTTCGACCGACCGGCTCGGCGAGCCGCTGCACCGGTTCGAGGCGGTCACGGTATCGGTGTGCAACCTGCGGCCGGAGAGCCGGGGCAGCATCCACATGGAGAGCCCCGATGCGTCGGCTGCGCCGAAGATCCGTCCGAACTATCTGTCGGCGGGTACCGACCGGCAGGTGGCGGCGGACTCGATCCGCCATGCGCGGGCGCTGATGCGTGCCAAGGCGGTAGCGCGGTTCGAGCCCGAGGAGTTCCTGCCCGGCCCCGGCTTCGAGGACGATGCCGACCTGGCGCGCAAGGCCGGCGATATCGCGACGACGATCTTCCACCCGGTTGGTACCTGCAAGATGGGTAGCGACCCCATGAGCGTGGTCGACAGCGAACTCCGCGTCCACGGCCTGTCGGGCCTGCGGGTCGTCGACGCCTCGATCATGCCGCGGATCGTCTCTGGCAACACCAACTCGCCGGTGATCATGATCGCGGAGAAGGCGTCGGAGATGATCCTCGCGGCGAACCACGCAGCCTAGGGCGCTATCGGCAAGGCGAACGGCCGGGCCGGCGTCAACTCGGCGGGCCAGGTCCTGTCGCCGTGGCGGACCTCAACGCGCTGTGCTGTCGGCGAGCGCAATGTCGCCGAGGTGAGCGCGCCGTTCTTCCACGCAAGATCGACGCGGATGCCGCCGCGGGCCCGGAGGCCCGAGAAGCGGCCCTCGGGCCATGAGGCCGGCAATGCCGGGAGCAGTTCGAGTACGCCGTCGCGCGATTGCATGAGCATTTCGACGATGCCGGCGGTGACACCGAAATTTCCGTCCATCTGCACCGCACTACCGCCGGGCCAGTCGGAGAGCGGATGCAGGACAAGCAGCGAGCGGGAGGCGAGGTGGTCGAGAAGGCCGGCGACCGATTGCTCGGCCAGTTCGGCATCGCCGAGGCGCGCCGCGAGGCAGACCACCCAGGCGCGGCTCCAGCCGGTGTAGCCGCTGCCGTTTTCGAGGCGTCGGCGCAGGGCGAGGCGGACCGCCTCGAAAGCCTCCGGCGTTCCGGTTCTGGTGATGCGGTTGCCCGGATAGAGGCCGTAGAGATGCGAGGGATGCCGGTGCCCGAGCTCGGCCGGTTGCTTGTCGTCGTCCCATTCGAGCATGGCGCCATCGGGAGCGATGACGGGCAGGCGGAGACGAGACAGCGCGGCGCGAACACGGGGCAGTAGCGCATCATCGGCATCGGCGAGGGCGATATAGCTCACCAGCGTCTCACGGATCAGCTCCTGATCCATGGCCGTGCCCTGCGTGATGGCGACGTGCGCGTCGCCGACGACGAAGCTGTGCTCGGGCGAGGTGGAGGGGCTGGCGACCAGCGCGCCGTTGCCGTCGTCAGCCAGCATGTCGAGCGCGAACGCGGTGGCGGCGCGGAACACCGGCAGGGCGTATTCTGCCGCAAACGTGGCATCAGCGGCGCCGTAGTCGAGGTGCTGCTGCAAGTGTGCGGCCATCCAGTAGAGGGCTGACGGCCAGTTCGACCATTGCGGGATACCCGGCACCGGCGCGGTGTGGCGCCAGAGGTCGGCATTGTGGTGCGCCGTTGCGCCGGCGGCGTCGTAGTAGCGGCGAGCGGTCGCGGTGCCAGCCGTCGCGAGGTCGCGGGTCAGCGCGAACATCGGTTGGTGCAGGTCGGCGAGGCTGGTGAGTTCGGCCGGCCAGTAGTTCATCTGGGTGTTGATATTGATGGTGTAGTTCGAGCTCCAGGCTGGCCGGAGATCGACGTTCCAGATCCCCTGCAGGTTCGCTGCCTCGGTGCCGGGGCGCGAGCTCGAGATCAAGAGGTAGCGGCCGAAGTGAAACAGCAGCTCGGCCCCGGCGTTCGAAGCGCCGAGCTCTAGGTCGGCCCGGTCGAAGAACGAGCGGTAGTCGTCGCGATGCCGCTGACGCAGGTCGTCGGTCGTGCGCGCGAGTGCCGCCGCGACGCGCTGTTTCGCCTCCGCCACCAGCGCGACAAAATCGGCGCTCGGCCGCTGGTCGTGGCCGCGAAAACCGGACGCCGCCGATGCGATCAGCCGCAGGCCGCCCACCGGATCCGGCGCAAGCGCCGCGACGACCGCGTAGCCCATGCCCACCGCGACGGTGTCGTCGGGGGCAGGGGGCACGTCGCTGTAGGTGACCGGTTGCTGGTCGGGGACGTAGTTGGGCACGACGTGCGACGGCACGCGGGCCGTTGCAACCAGCCAGCGGACGCCGCCGACCTCGGTGATCGAGATACTGGTATTGGGGTGCGGACTGACGAAGGCGAGGCCGGCGCGCTGGAAGTCCAGCACACCAGCCCCTGTAGCGGTCGTGATTAGCACGCTGTCGGGATGCGACACGAAACTGCGAAGCGCCATGTCGCCGGCACTGCCGGTGTAGTTGGTGCCAGCTATTGCCTCCGAGACATCGAGGCGGCGCGTGTACCCACGGGCGGTGGTGTCCGGAGCAAAGGTCAGTTCCAGCCCGCCAAGCGGCTGGTAGGACTGCGTACGGTGTGCGCCCTGCATCTTGCGGCCAAGCTCATCGGCCCGCAGGAAATCGCCAGCCTTGATTGCGGCACGAAGTTCCGGGAGCAGCCGCGCCGGCGCCTCACCCGCCTCTGGCTGCAGGGGCCCGCCGGACCAGACGGTATCGAGATTGAGGTCCCACCGCTCGGTGCCGATGCCGCCGCGCACGGTGGCGCCGAGCCAGCCGTTGCCGAGCAGGAGGCTGTCGATGAAGCCCTCGGCAGGCGTATCGAGGTCGAGACAATAGCGTGGCATGGCGGGAGTCCGGGTAGGGGCCGTCAGCGCGACGGGGCGCCGAGGGCGGTGGGGGTCATTAAGCGGCGGGTGGAACCGCGGAGAATAATGTCGCAGTTGAGCGTGATGGTGTGCGGCTCGTGGCCGGCGCCGCGATCGGAGAGCCGCGAGGTCATGATGCTGGCGATGCTCTCGGCGATCTTGTCGACCGGCTGGGCCACTGCGGTGATCCCGGCCTCGTGCAGCTGGAACAGCGGCACGTCGTCGAAGCTGATGAGGGAGATATCGTCGGGGACCTTGAGCCCGTGCTCCCGGAGCAGCCGCAGCGCACCGACGCCCATGTTGTAATTGCTGCAGAACAGCGCAGTCGGCGGTTTGGGCAGCGACAGCAGCCGCAGCATGCCGGAATAGGCCTCGGTCTCGTTCCAGTGCGTGTCGACCACGTAGCTGGGATCGACCTCGAGGCCGCGGCTCTGCATGGCCTGCCGGTAGCCCTCGTACCGCTCGCGGCCCGTCCAGTCGTCGATATTACCGGTGAGCACGGCGATGCGGGTGTGGCCGATGTCGAGCAACTGGGTTACGGCGCGGAAGCTTGCAGTCCGGTTCTCCACCACCACGCGATCGACCGGCAGGCCGCGCCAGCCATTGTCGTAGAAGATTACCGGCGTGCCGTTGGCAATGAGATCAAGGATGCGGTCGTTAACGTCCTGACGTCCGTCCATCACCAGGCAGTCGACCCGGTGGGCGACGAAGAAATCGAGCGCGTCGACTACCGAGGCCGGGTCGGCATTGTGGCAATAGGTGAGCAGCGCCTTGCCCGACTTGCGCATGGCGAGGCTCAACCGTTCCAGTACGGCGGAGTGGAACTCACTAAGCGAGGGCACCATGAAGCCGACCGTGTTGGTAAGGTCGGTCTTCATCGCGACCGCCAACGCGTTGCGTCGATAGCCAAGTTCGCCGATGGCCTGCTCGATCTGCTCGCGATTGCCGCGTCGCACCGGATGGCCGTTGAGATAGCGCGACACCGTGCCGATGGCGACGCCGGCGCGGTCGGCAACCTCGACGATGGTTGCCTGCCGCTTCCGGGTCGTGCTGTCGTCAGTGATACTCAAACCGTCCCCTCGAACACCAGCGCGGCGTGGATCTTGAGGCTTGGCAGCCGCACTTCCACCCTGTCACCACCATTGCTGAACGGCACGTCCTCGCCCGTCAACGCGTCATAGACGCGAGTAGGCGTCCGCGGTAGCCGGATGCTGGCGGTTACCGGCCCAATGGCGGGGATATCCTCGATCATCTCCATGACCCGGACGCCGCCCTGGTGGGTGTCGGGCACCGACTTGCCGCGGATCTGCGGCGGGCCGTAGAGCAGATGCAGCACGTGCCGCTGCTGCTCGTCCTGCCGGGTCAGGGTCGCGCGCGCCGAGGACGGCAGGTCCGTGACGATCGTGGCGTTCGGTAGAAGCTTCGCGAGGAGGCCGCGGACCATGTACTTGTAAAGCGGCTGGCCCATGGCGTGGTACATCTTGAAGATCGGGTAGGCGATGTAGCCGATCCCGTCCTTCAGCGTCACCGCCGCGCCCAGCGCTGCGGCTTTCGGATCGTCGGGCGCGTGCTGGTGCGAGCTGAAATGCGCGTAGCTGCGGTTGAAATACGGGCGGGCGACTTCCGCCAGCACAGCGGCGCCATCGGCCGTGATCGCCTGGCCGGTGCCATACATGACGAACGGCGACGCCGTCAGCTGCACATCGAGTTCGTGCGAAGCGCGGGCGTAGGACGGGCTGAACTCCACCTCGCCATGCGACCGGATGCCGGCGGGAACGGCGAAGCCGCCATCGGCGGCCAGTCCCGATGTACCCGACAGCAGCAGCTTCCCGCCCTGCGCCAGGTAGGACGCGAGCCGCGCCGCAAGAGCGGCATCCACCGGGATCTCGTCAGGCAGGATCAGCAGCTTGTAGGTCTCCAAGCGGGCGCTCGGGTCGATCACGTCGAACGGCTGCTTCAACTCCTGCAGCATCTGCGCGGCGCCGTCGTCGCTGGCGCTGTTGCGGCCGCCGATCTGGTGGAAGAACTCGGCGGCGAGAATGGCAATGTCGGAGACCTGCCGGGCACCCTCGAGATAGGGCTCGAGCTTTTCGATGCGAGCATAGGCGGGGGCGATAGACGCGTAGGTATCGGGGTTGATCGAGCCATCGGGGTGCAACTGGTCGCCGACGAGGCATTTCGAACCCATCGCCACCATCTGCGCCGCTTCATACTCCAGCGCGTCGGGGTGCTTGAAGCCGCCGAACTCACCCCAGGTGGTGTGGAACTTGCCGGTGTGGGCGACGAAATCGAGGCCGAGCGTCGCCGCGTAGCGGGCGCTGGAGGGGAAGTGGTCATAGCCCCAGCCGCCGGTCGGCAGGCTTTCGAGCTCGAGGTGGCTGTAGCTGGCGAAGCGCTTCGGCCCCTGCTTATGGATGTGGCCGCAATTGTAGAAGATCCGCAGCCCGGGAAATTCGGCGCGGAGCGCGGCGCTGGTCTCGGCGCGGAAGCGCTCGTTGACCCATTCGTCCTTCTTCAGCCGATCCGCCGGGTTCTGCGGGTCCAGCCCCTGTTCGGCCATGGTGGCGAGGCACTCGGCGCAGACGCAATCGGGCGTCAGGATGATGTCGTAGAAGATGCCCGGCGTCTCGTAGTTGCGCGCCACCTCGCGGGCTTGCTCCAGCAGTTCATCGCGATAGGCCTTGTGGTTGAGGCAGAGCGTGTGCCAGCCGGCGGTGAGCGGGCCGGGATTGAAGCGGTTCTCGCCGGCGCCGACCACCTTCCACTCCGGATGCAGGCGGGCATTGCGCTCGTCCCACTGCACCGAGATGTAGATCGGGCACTCGATATCGGCGGCGTTGAGCGCCTTGACCATGTCGCCCATCAGGTCGGGCCGCGCCAGCTGCGGGTGCGGCGCGCCGACCTTGGTGGGATAGTACGACCACCCGTGATGGCACTTGGCGAAAATGGTGATCGAGTTGACATGCGCCGCCTTCAGCGTGCCGACGAAATCGTCGGGATCGAAGGCCGAGCCGATGCCTGGAATGTGCTCCGAGGTGTGGAAATCGAGGTGGATCTGGCGATAGCGGAGCGGCTTGTTGGTCGAGGCGGGCATGGTCATTCCTTGGCCCCGGAGCGCGTTTCGGCTCCGGCGGCGAATTGGCGTTGAAAGACGAGAAAGACGATCAGCGGGACCACCGTGGTGACGATGGCCGCAACCGAGCGCAGATCCCAGTTGACTTCATAGGTGCCGGAGACGCGCGTCAGCATTACCGGCAGCGGGATGTTGGTCCTGAGGTACAGCATGGGCAGCAGGAGCGCGTTCCAGCTCCACAGGAACTGCAGGATGCCGACCGCGAAGATCGAGGACAGCGAGTTGGGCAGCACCACGTACCAGAAGGTCCGCAGCGGCCCGCAGCCGTCGATCCTGGCGGCTTCGACCAGTTCCTTCGGAAAGTCCTCGAGGAAGTTCTTCACGAGGAAGATCGACCACGCGAAGCTCAACCCGACATAGGGGATGAGCACCGACAGCGGGTTGTCGATCAGCCCCAGATCGCGCCAGAGCTGGAACAGCGGAATGATCACCACCTGCTGCGGCAAGACGAACGCGTTGATGATGATGATCAGCAGCACCCGGCGGAACGGGAACTTGAGGAAGTGGAAGGCGTAGGCCGCAGCCGGCGCCAGCAGCATGGTGGCGACGGTGGCGATGGCCGCCAGCTGGGCGGTGGTCCAGAACGCCTTGGCGAGCGGATACTCGTCCCAGACTCGCATCCAGGCATCGAGCGTGAAGCTGAGCTGGTCGAGCCGCCACCAGCCGAGCGCCACTTCGCTGGGCGGGCGGATGGAGGTCACGACGATGCCGATGATCGGGATGATCCAGATGGTGGCGATGATGCCGGTGACCCAGATGGTCCAGGTGGGAGCGCGACCGATCACCTTGCACCTGCCGTTCGCTGGATGATGGCGGGAATCGAAATGATCAGCACCGCCGTCAGCAAGATGACGGTCGCCGCGGCGCCATAGCCGAGTTTGAACTGCGTCATCGACTCCCGGTACATGAAGTAGCCGACCGTCTCGGT
>JBKJMF010000502.1:0-10167 GCA_046596525.1 Devosia sp.
GTCCTCGAGGGCCTTCACGGTGGCGGAGATGCCGACGGTCTGGGCGCCGGCCAGCGACTGGCCGGGCATGTTCTTGGCGCGGGTTTTCTTTTTGGCGGTCTCCAGCGCGTCGCGGAGCTGCTCAAGGACTTCGGGGTCCTTGGCGGCCTGCCGGGAGATATCGCGGGCCGTGATGTGGCCGGAGGGCTGGTGGCCGAAGCCGGCCTGATCGGACTCGCCCATACCGCCGAAATCCGGGCGATCCACGGAGTTGGCCTTGGACTTGGGGGCCTTCAGCTGCATGCCGGTGGCGGCGGAGCGATCGGACTTCTTGGCCTTCGCGGGCTTTTCGAGGGGCTGGGGCACGAGCGGCTGGATGCCGGTGCCGTTGGCTTCGGCTGAACGGCGTGCGGCGTTGTCGAGGGCGCGCTTGTTCTTCAGCCGCTCCTGCGGCAGGCGTTTATTCAGGCGCTCGTCCTCGGCCTTCTCGATGTCGCCGAGGAAGTCGTCGATGGAAAACGACGATTCCTTGACCTCACGCCGGTCGGGCTGGCTTGCGGGTTTTTTCTGTGAGGGCATGGCGATCTCGTACAGCTGGGGTCGGCAGCGGACACCATAGATAGGCGTGCTGTCAGACTCTGTCAGTAGCGGCGTGAGACGACGCTAGCACGAGAGGAACGTAATGGGAACGGGGCGAGGTCAGCTGGCCGCCGTTTCGACGAACTTTGCCAACTGCCCGATGACAGTGCCCCAGCCGTCGTAGAAGCCGAGTTCGGCGTGCTTGTCGCGTTGGGCGCGGTCGCTGTGCATGACGCGGGCGCTGTATTGGGTGCCGCCGTCGACGGCCTGAAGCGTGATTTCCGCGGTGATGAAGCTGCTGCTGGCCGGCCGCCAGCCGCCGAGCAGGGCATCGGTGAAAATGAGGCGCTGCTCCGGTTCGACGAGGAGGAAGCAGGCGTTCATGTGCGGCGAGAAGGGCTGGCCGTCTTCGCTGATTTCGGTGACCAGCGGGCCCCCGGGGACCACGTTGAAGCTGACGGCGCGGCACTTCGCGGGCTCGGGGACCCACCACTGCTCGAACTTGCGGGGCTGGGTCCAGGCTTCCCAGATCGCGGATCTTGGGGCGCGGATGAAGCGCTCGATGGTGAGGTCGCGTTCCGGGTCGATCGGTTCAATCACGGCTATTATCCTTGGTGACGAAGGCCTCGAGGCGATCGGTCCGTTCGCTCCACAGCTTTCGCTGATCGTTCAACCAGTCCTCGACCGCATCGAAGGTTGCTTTTTCGATGGTGCAGGTACGCACCCGACCGGACTTGGAGGTCCGGATGAGGCCGCTCTGCTCGAGGGCGGCAATGTGCTTCATGAACGAGGGCAGGGCCATGTCGAATGGCTGGGCCAGTTCGCCCACGCCGGCTGCGCCTGTACCCAGGCGGCGCAGGATGGCTCGCCGCGTCGGATCGGCGAGGGCCTGAAAGATGCCGTTCAGTTGCTCGGGTCCTGCGTGCATTTGCGATGGCTAGCACCGGCGCATGCTTAGCACAATGGCTAAGTATGATGTGTGTTGTCACTTAGCCGTTGCGCTAACTGTTATTCGTTGATAGTTAGCCAGTTGGAAAAGTGTTGGAGATCGAAATGAGACTGGTCGTAATGACGTTCGTGTCGCTGGATGGGGTGTATCAGGGGCCCGGTAGCCCGGAGGAGGATCGCAGCGATGGATTCTCGCGCGGCGGGTGGTTCGTGCCTTATCTGGACCAGGCGTTTCTGGAGCAAGCGAGGGAGTGGTTGCAGAAGGCGGGTGGACTGCTGCTCGGCCGGCGGACCTATGAGAGTTTTTCGCGGGATTGGCCGGAGATGAACAAGGCGGACGACCCGATCGGCCTGATGATGAACAGCCTGCCGAAATACGTGGCGTCCTCCTCGCTTGATGCGGCCGGATGGTCTCCGTCCACGATCCTGCGGGATACACTGAAGGAAGTACAAGCGCTGAAAGATCGTGATGGTGGCGAGCTGCAGGTCCACGGCAGCGGGAGCCTCGCCAGGTCGCTGCTGGCGGCCGGCATGGTCGACGAGCTGCGGTTGATCGTGGCGCCGGTGATCGTTGGCGCGGGCCACAAACTGTTCGGCGACGATGGGGTCGCCACGGCGATGCGGGCATTGCGCAATGACACGACGCCGGGTGGGCTGAACATCCAGGTGTTCGAAAGGGTGGGCGAGGCGCAGTACCAGACGTTCCAGCGGCCGTAGGCTGCTACTCCGCCATGGTGGACGGCCGGGTGCGGCCGTCCACCGGCGTCACGATGGTCCGTGCCACGCGGTGTGGCGCCTTGTGGTGGTGGAACACCGGGGTGCCTTTCAGCAGCAGGCGGATGGCTTCGAAGTGGATGGCGGCGGTGACTTTCAGGGTCATCAGGGGGTAGGCGAAGAGCAGGGCGAACAGGGCGCGGTCGGTGAGGGGGCGGCGGCGGCCGGAGAAGGTGGCGAAGAGCAGGGGGCCGGCGGCGTCGGACTCGTCGATGCGGACGAGGACGCGGTCGGCGGGGGGCTTGATCAGGAACTGGTAGGTGCAGTCCATCGGCATGAAGGGCGAGACGAAGTGCAGCTTCGGCGCCGTCTGGCGGACCGTCGCTGACTGGCCTGGGGCGACCGGGATGACGTAGGTGTGGCGCTCGCCGTGGGTGTTGCAGACCTCGTGCAGGATGGCGCGCAGCTTGCCGTCGCTATCGGCGCAGAAATACTGGGTCAGCGGGTTGAAGACGTAGCCCCAGAGGCGCGGGTAGCAGAGCACGGAGATATGCGGATGGTCGATGGCGAGGCCGGCGTCGCGGAGCTGGGTTTCGACCCAGGTGCGGAGGGTGGCGGGCTGGCCGTCGCCGTGGTCCCGATCCCAGAAGCTGAAGATGGCGGCGCGGTTGTAGCCGAACAGGCGAGACTTTGCCGAGAGCGCCGGCAGCTCGTCGAGATCGAGCAGCAGCGAGAAGACACGGTAGCGCAGGCGATGCGGGCGCGGCCGCGAGCGGGCGTGCACGACCTCGCCGGCATAGATGGCGGAGGTGGTCACTCGGCAGCCTCGAGCACCGGGGCGGTGGCGATGCGGCATGAGCCTTCAGCGACCTGCCAGGGACGGTCGACGCCAAAGGCTTCGGCGACGGCGAGGCCGGATTGCAGCGCATCCTCATGGAAGCCGTAGCCGAAATAGCTGCCACAGAACCAGGTGTTGCGGCGGCCCTGAATGCTCCACAGGCGCTGCTGGGCGGTGAGTGCGGCGTGATCGAACAGCGGGTGGGTGTAGGCGATGGCCTGGTGCAGCTTGCCTTCGGCGACCGGGCGGGTGGGGTTCAGCGTGACGAAAAGCGGAGTCGCTGGATCGAGTTGCTGCAGGCGGTTCATCCAGTAGGTGACGCAGAGCTGGCTGTCGTCGGTGTCGGTCGTGTCGCCGATGTAGTTCCAGCTGGCCCAGACGCGGCGGCGGCGCGGCATCAGGGCTGGGTCGGAGTGGAGGACGGCGGTGTTGTCGGTGTAGCGGAAGGCGCCGAGGACGCTGTGTTCGTCCGGCGTGGCGTCGCCGAGGAGTTTCAGGGCCTGATCGGCGTGGGTGGCGAAGACGACGTCGCTGAAGTGTTCGGCGTGGCCGTGGGAGTCGACTAGTTCGACGCCATCGGGGCGACGGCGGACCGAGGCGATGCGGCTCGAGAGGCGGATGTCGAGATCTTCGGCGAGGCGCGCCACATAGCTGCGGCTGCCGCCGGCGACGGTGCGCCATTTCGGGCGATTGAGCACATCGAGATCGAGCAGGCCGTGGCTGGCAAAGAAGCGGATGAAGGCGAGGAGCGGATAGGCGCGCATTTCGCGGGCGGTCGTCGACCAGATGGCGGCGCCCATCGGCAGGAGGTGATCGAGGATGAAGGCTTCGGCGTAGCCGTTGGCGTCGAGATAGGCGCCGAGCGTCGTGTCTTCGAGCTCGGGGCGGGCGAGGAGCTTGGGGGCAGTTCGGTAGAAGCGGAGGATGTCGAGCAGCATGGCGTAGAAGCGAGGGCGCAGCAGGTTGCTGCGCTGGCCGATGAAGCCGTTGAGGCCGACGCTGGAATATTCGATGCGGCCGCCATCGAGCGAGGCGCCGAATGACATTTCGGAGGCCAGGGTGGCGACGCCGAGATGATCGGACAGGGCGGTGAGGTTGGGATAGTTGCGATCGTTGTAGACGATGAAGCCGGTATCGACGGCGATGGGGCCGGAGGGGGCGTTGACGGTGACGGTGTTGGCGTGACCGCCGAGGCGGCTGTCATATTCGAACAGGGTCACCGGATGGCGCTTGTTGAGCAGCCAGGCGGCCGACAACCCGGCAATACCGGAGCCGATGACCGCGATCCGACGATGTTCGCCTGCCCAGTTTGCACCCACCAAGAAATCCTTCCGCGTTTTCGTTGCAGGGTGCAGCTACGAGTCGGCGGGCAGTTCTGGTGCAACTCGGACGAGATTATTTTCGTAACTCAGGGAGTTAGCGGGCAGCGGAAGCCCGAGAGGCCAGCGGAGAACCAATCGTGCTGAAATATGTCGTCGCTTATCTCGCCACCGCAGTGGTGTTCTTCGGGCTGGATTTCATCTGGCTGACCCGGGCACTGGGGTTCTATCGGGAGCAGATCGGCGGGCTGCTGCTGGACACGCCGAAGCTCGGTTTCGCCGGGGCGTTCTACGCCGTCTACGTGGTGGGCATTGTCGGGCTGGCGGTGATGCCGGCGGCGAATGGCGGGAGCTGGACCAGCGCACTGCTGGCCGGAGCGCTGCTCGGGCTGGTGGCTTACGGGACGTACGACATGACCAACATGTCGACGCTGAAAGGCTGGTCGCTGACGCTGAGCCTCGTCGATATTGCCTGGGGCACGGTGCTGACGGCGGTGGCGGCGACGGCGGGGTATTTCATCACGACGTGGTTGGCGCCCTGACAGGGCGTGGCGTAGCGGGGGAGAGTCCGGCGCAGCCGATTGCGGCGGCCGACGGCGGGTGTATCAGTTTGTCCTTGAGGGACGGACGATGAAGAAGTTCAGCGGCGACATGGGGCCGATGCTGTTCGAGCCGTGGGGCTCGCTGTACCGGCGTTGCGATGGACACCCACGGCTGCAGAAAGCGGTGATGTGGCTGGGGCGGCGGTTGCAGCCGCGGTCTATCGAGATGGATGCCGGGCGCTTTGCCGAGGACCCGTTTGCCAGCGTCTGGGACGCGGCGACGCTGAAGCGGGTGCGCGCGTTGCTGCAGCGGATCGCGGCGGTGGGGGAGGCAGAGGGGATACCGCTCCACGTGTTCTGGGGCACGCTGCTGGGGCATGTGCGCGAGGGCGGCATCCTGCCTTGGGATGACGACGTGGATCTCGCGATGTTCGGGGCGGACCGAGCGCCGGCGCTGCAGGCGGCGCTGGAGACGGCGGGGTTGAAGGTGGTGCAATTCAGCACGCGCAAGGAGGGCATGCTCAAGGTGTTCGACCCGGCGTCGCCGCGGATTGCGGATGCGGGCTGGAGCTATCCGTTCGTCGATATCTTCGTTTACGAGCCGGGCGCGACCGAGGGGAGCGCGTGGCCAGCGCCGCCGTTCGACATGGAGATGCTGCTGCCGGGGCGGCCGGTGACGTTCGAGGGCGGGCGCCTATGGGAGCCGGAGCGGCCGTTGGCGCTGCTCGATCGGCACTATCCGGGCTGGCGTAGCCGCGAGAAATCGAGCGGCTGGAACCATCGCGAGGAGCATGGGATGCGGATCATCGCCGTGCGCAGCATCCGCACTGACTTGAGCGGGCGGAAGTTGGCTGCACTCTAGCTGTCGCGCAGCGTGCCGGCCTTGTGACGCTCGACGACGCGGCTGACGATCTGGCGGGAGGAGATCGAGGCGGTGTAGGGCACCTTGCGCAGGCCGCCAGTGTGGGCGAGGTCGCCGTACCAGAAGCGCAACCGCTCGTCGGTCATGTCGTCGCCGTGACAGCAGTAGTGGGCGCCGATCCGGTCGAGGAAGGGGCGGGTGCAATGCAGCGGGGCCGGGGTGTCGAGGACGCGGTCGACATGGCGGCAGCCGCGGACGACGGCGAGGCGTTCGTCGAAGCTGAGGATCGGCGGCGGCTTGTAGCTCGCGACATCCGCGTCGCTGACAAGGCCGACCACCAGGCGGTCGCCGAGGGCCCGGGCGCGGCGGAAGAACTCGACGTGACCGTGGTGGAACAGGTCGCAGACCACATCGACGTAGATCCACACCGGCGGCGCCGGTTCTTGCTCGAGCATCTTCATCCCCCCGGCCGGTTGGTCCCGGCTCTGCGTGGAGCTTAGCGCAGGAGACGCCTTCGCGGCCATGCGCTTACGCGGCTTCCACTACGCCGCCGAAGCTGCGGGTGCGGCGGGCGAAATCGGCGAGGGCGGCTTCGAACTCGGCGGGGCCGAAATCGGGCCATTTGACCGGGGTGAAATAGAGTTCGGCCTGGGCGCATTCCCACAGCATGAAATCGGACAGGCGCTGGTCGCCGCCGGTGCGGATGAGGAAATCGACGTCCTCGGTGCCGAGCTGGGCGGCGATGGCCTCGGCGGAAAGGCCTTGCGCCGCGGCGGCGAGGATGGCGTCGCGGGCGGAATAATCGATGGCGACGCGGAGGTGCAGGCCCGTGCAGGCGGCGGTGGTGCGCTCGGCGGCGGCGATGGCTTTCATCAGGCCGAGCGGCAGGCGGTCGCGGCGGCCGAGGATGCTGATGCGGACATTGTTGTCGCGGAGCTGGCGGGCTTCGACGAGGAGGAAATGGCGGAGCAGGGCCATGAGGCCTGCGACTTCGGCCTCGGAGCGGCGCCAGTTGTAGGTGGAGAAGGCGTAGAGGCTGAGAGCGCCGATGTCGTTGGCGATGGCGGTGCGGACGGCGCCGCGGACGGCTTCGGCGCCGACCTGGTGGCCGGCGGGGCGGGGCAGGCCACGGGCTTCGGCCCAGCGGCCGTTGCCGTCCATGATGATGGCGACGTGGGGTTTGTGATGGGGAGTGGTTTGCATTGTAAACCTCTGAGGGAGCGTGGAGAGTGGGATGATTGAGGATCAGAACTACAGGGACTAGAGGCGTCTTGGGTGGTGTAGGGCAGGGGCTATCGAGGGTTTGGTCGCCCCCTCCACCACCCTTCGGGTGGTCCCCCTCCCCCGCCACGCGGGGGAGGATGACGGAGAGGCCGGCGGCGTTCGTCAGGCCGGCTGTGGTTTGCCGGGCGTGGCCTGTTCGGCCCTAGCCGAGGCGTCGCGGACGACGCGTTCGAGGACACCGAGATAATCGAGGAAGCGCTGGCGGCCGGCGGGGGTGAGGCGGATTTCGGTGAGCGGGCGGTTGCCCGTGTAGCCCTTGTGGATGTCGACGAGGCCGGCTTCCTGCAACACCGCGAGGTGGCGGCTGAGGTTGCCCTGGGTGAGGCCGCAGAGGCGCAGCAGGTCGTTGAAGGCGAGGCCGTCGGGGCGGCTCACCAGCGAGGTGAGAATGCCGAGGCGGGCTTTTTCGTGGATGACGCGATCGAGCCCGTCATAGGCGAAGGGGGCGCCGGCTTCAGCGGACATTGGCGGCCTCCGAGGCGCGGTGGACGATGCCGGCGACGAGCAGTTGGCCGATGGCGAAGGGCAGGCCCATGTGCCAGGGCGAGAGCGTGTGATCGGCGGCGGCGAGCAGCAGCACGGTGAAACCGGCAAGCAGGTACCAGGCGCCGGCCAGCGCGATGGCACGGGGCAGCGAGCGGGCGGCGGCGAAGACGCCGAGGCTGACGAGGATCAGCCACAAGCCGGGCACCAGCCACAGTTGCTCGGGCGCGAAACGGGCGAAGAAGGCGAGGAGCGCGGCGCCGGCGACGCCTGATGGCACGAAGTTGAGCACGGCTTCGCGGATCATCTGGTCGGCGAGGCCGGCATGGTGGCGGCGCGAGCGGCGCAGCATCTCGGCGCCGATCAGGGCGACGGCGAGGATGGCGGTGAGGGTCCAGCCGGTGAAATAGGCGGCGGGTTCGGTGGCGCCGGGGAGGATCGACTGCAGCGCGGCTACCGCGAGGGCGAGGGCGCCGGAGGTGGCGAGGGCGGCGGGGCCGAGGCCGAGGAACTCGCTGGATTGCGCGAGGCGGGACTTGATCTCGACGATGTCGGCCAGGGCTTTGTCGAGATCGGGCATTTGCGGTGCCATGTGGTTTGTATTGCAAAGTAGATTGGCGTGCAGATTGGGGAGGATTTGTGGCGGGCGCCAACTCACCTGGCACCGCGCGTCATTTCAAACGGTAGCAGATTGCCGGGTCCGATGTAGGAGCCGGGGGGTGGTCACCCCCCGGCTTGCTTCATGCCGCCCTCAGGTTGATCACCCGCATGATGGCGGGCACCGTTCCGTTGTTGGTTGCGCTCTCGCGGGTGCTGCCCTTGGCACAGCTCCACACGTCGCCTTCCTTGGCAACGAAGTCCATGTCGCCCGCACTGATCGCGAGTTCGCCCTCGGTGACGGTGCAGACCATATCGTCCATCATCACGTCGCCGAGGGGGACGTTCCCCTTCGGCTGGAAGATCAGATCTTCCATGAACACCGTCTTGTAAGCGGGAATGTGGGAGTCCCGTGTCCCCAGCGTCATGAGCCGGACGCCGGGGAAAAGCTCCTCGCCGTCGGTTGCGGTGTATTTTTGGGCCGCAGCCGCCGTTGGCCATGCGGCCAATGGAGCCGCGACCGCTGTGACACCAAGAGCGAGTGCTGATCTCCGACTAAGTTCGTTCATCGCATCCTCCTCAGTTGTTTCGCCAGGAAGCTGGCAACGAGGTATTACGCGCTCCGAACGGGTGAGAGTCAAAGTCGACCGACAGTCTAGGGATCGGATCTGGTGCGATCGGCCTGATACGTCTTCGCCCGGTCGGACCAGGTGCTCTTGATGTAGGCGAGTACTTCGCGGATTTCGGCGTCGGTCAGCACACCTTGGAAGGCCGGCATATCGCTCTCGTAGTCCGGAGCGATGGCCTGCAACCCGAGCTTGACGATGGTGAACAGCTGCCGGTCGGAGTGGTGCCAGGTATGGCCGCTGTCGTCGTGCGGCGGCGCCGGCAGCTTGCCGTTGGGAAGCCGTCGCATCCAGTCGGGTTGGCCCTCGAGGTTAGCGCCGTGGCAGCTGGCGCAGTTGGCGACATAGAGGGCGTGGCCCGGCAGTTGCTGCTCGGACCCGAAGGGTGGGACCGTCAGGTAGAAGCCGTAGCCCGGCGCTGCAAAAGCGGCGAGCACCAGGAGTCCGAACAGCCAGCGCCCAGTCATTTCCCGAAGACCTTCCAGGTCTTGCCGCCATCGAGGCTTTCGACCAGAGCGCTTTCCTCGGTGGTGGCGACCAGGTGTGCCGGGTTCGCAGGATCGGCGGCCAGATGAAGGAGGTAGCGTTCGCCGAAATCCGAAGCCAGCTCGGCCCAGTCTCCGCCGGCTGGCCGGTGGAACAGTCCGGCGCCGGCGAAGAACGCGTAGAGCGAGCCGTCGCCGGCTGCTTCTACCATCGTCACTGCAACCCCCTGAGGACCGGCCAAAGCCCAGTTCGCGCCGAAATCGTTACTCTGCACGAGCCCTGCTGCGGTGCCCGCCAGCACCGTGCCTGGCTCGCTCGGAGAGGCTGCGAGGTCGATCACCTGTTGTGGGCCAGGACCGGCAAGCGTCCAGCTAACGCCGCCGTCCCGGCTTACCTGGATGCCTCCGTAGAGGCCGTAGATCACCGTGGGGTCGGCGTGGCTGATCGTCATGGCGTGGAAATCGACAGGCCCCGAAACGCCGTCGGCAAGCTTGCTCCATGTCATGCCGCCATCAACGGAGACGATCACTCCGAGATTGCCGCCTTGGCCTGGATGGCCGCTGGCGAGCAGGCGTCCGGCGTCCCCTGGGTCGGGAGTGAAACCCATGTAGTCGTCGGCGTTGAGCGAGATCGTCTCCGCGTTGCCGTCAGCGGTCGCACGATAGATGCCGTAGTGGGTGGCAAGGAGGATTGCGCCCGGTGCGGTCGGATCGAACCCGACGCCGTGGATATGGGACACCTCGGACAAGGGCACTTGCTCGGCCGCGGGAGAGCCGGCCGCCGCGAGGCCAACAATGGCAAGCAGCGCGGCCAACGCAATGGCCGCAGGGTTTCGGCGGCCGCGCCGCCGGGCGTTTGAAGACGGTTTCATAGGTGTTCACCGCCCGCGTTGGGACGGCCTCTGATCAGT
>JBKJMF010000270.1:0-8734 GCA_046596525.1 Devosia sp.
CCGGTAGGCTTCGGTCTGCTCGGCGAACAGTTCCATCGAGGGGACGGACACGACCTTGGCGGAAATGCCCTGGGCCTTCAGCAGTTCGAGGCTAGCGACAGCGATGGTGACTTCCGAGCCGGTGGCGAAGATCACCGCATCGGCATCCTTGTCGCCGGCGATGACGTAGGCGCCCTTGGCCGAAAGATTGCCCTGCACGGTTTCGGTGCGCAGCGCCGGCAGGTTCTGGCGCGACAGCGCCAGGATCGCCGGGCGATCGGTCGACTCGATGGCGATCTGCCAGGCTTCGAGCGTTTCGACGGCGTCGGCGGGACGCAGCACGAGCAAGTTCGGGATGGCACGCAGCGTCGACAAGTGCTCCACCGGCTGGTGGGTCGGGCCGTCTTCGCCGAGGCCGATCGAGTCGTGGGTCATCACGTAGATGACGCGCTGGCCCATGATCGCCGAGAGGCGGATCGCCGGGCGGGCATAGTCGGTAAACACCAGGAACGTGCCGCCATAGGGGATCAGGCCCCTGTGCAGCGCGATGCCGTTCATCGCTGCCGCCATCTCATGCTCGCGGATGCCGTAGCGCATGTAGCGGCCGGTGCGGTCCGAGGCGGTGAAGGGCAGGGTCTCGGGCGTATTGGTGAGGTTCGAGCCGGTGAGATCGGCGGAGCCGCCGATGGTCTCGGGCAGTACCTTGTTGATCACTTCGAGCGCCATCTGGCTCGACTTGCGGGTCGCTACCTTCGGCTTGTCGGCGACGAGCTTGGCCTTGAAGGTCTCGATCGCGTCGTTCCAGCCCTTGGGCAGGTCACCCGCAGTACGGCGCTCGAACTCTGAACGCAGCTCCGGCTTGGCGGAGGCGAGACGACCTTCCCAGTCGCCGCGAGTGTTCTCGGAACGGGTGCCCGCAGCGCGCCAGGCGTTCAGCGTGTGGCTCGGGATCTCGAAGGCCGGGTAGTCGATGCCGAGCTTCTGCTTGGCGCCGGCGAGTTCGGCCGCGCCGAGCGGCGAGCCGTGGACGCCGTGTGAGTCCGACTTGGTGGGCGCGCCGAAACCGATGATGGTCTTGGCGGCGATCAGGGTCGGCTTGTCCTTGGATTTCTTGGCGTCGAGCAGCGCCTTTTCGACCTGAGCTTGGTCGAGGCCGTCGATCTCGATGGTGTTCCAGCCGCAGGCCTTGAAGCGGGCGATCTGGTCGGTCGAGTCGGCGTTGGAAACGCGACCGTCGATGGTGATGTTGTTGTTGTCCCAGATCACCACGAGCTTGTTGAGCTTCAGGTGCCCGGCGAGCGAGATGGCTTCCTGCGAAATGCCTTCCATCAGGCAACCATCGCCGGCGATCACCCAGGTGTGGTGGTCGACAAGGTCCGAGCCGAACTCGGCGGCGAGCTTGGCCTCGGCAACGGCGAAGCCGACAGAGTTGGCGAGGCCCTGGCCGAGCGGACCGGTGGTGGTCTCGATGCCTGGGGCGAAATGGTATTCCGGGTGACCTGCGGTCTTCGAGCCAAGCTGGCGGAACTGCTTGATCTGATCGATCGTCATCTCCTCGTAGCCGAGGAGGTAGAGCGATGCGTAGAGCAGCATCGAGCCGTGACCGGCCGAGAGGATGAAGCGGTCGCGATCCGGCCACCAGGGGTTCTTCGGATCGAACTTCATCACCTTGGTGAACAGCACCGTGGCGATGTCGGCAACGCCCATCGGCAGGCCCGGGTGACCGGAGTTGGCTTTCTCCACCGCATCCATGGCGAGGGAACGGATGGCGTTGGCCATCTCATTGGCTTGGGCGGAGTTGGTCATTGTGGGGTGCTCTCGGCTAAGGGGACGAAAGCCCGGAAAACCGGGCGCCTCGAACCCTCCTGCCGAGGCGGGATGACGCTTAGCAGGTTCATTTGACCTGTCAATGTCGCCTCCCGCAGGGGGGCGTTGCCACGCCACGCAAGCTTTGCGCTATAGTGCCAAGTGGAATCGCCCTTTTTCCGCGACGGGGGTCGGGATGGCCGAGAATAACTCCGATGAAGGATACGAAGCCGCCGCCAGCCGGCTCGACAAGGCATTCGCGCGGCTCGAAGCGAGCGTGCGCAGCCTCAACGGCCGGATGCGGGCGCATAGCCGGATCGAATCCGACACGCAGAAGCTGGTGACCGAGCGGCAGCGGCTGGCCTCCGAACTCGACAAGGTCAGCGCCAAGGCCAAACGACTCGACGACAGCACGGCGGAAGTCGCGCGCCGGCTGGTGGTCGCCATGGAGTCGGTGCGCGAAGTGCTTGCGAAAGAGGATAGCTGACATGCCCGAGGTCAATGTCGACATCAACGGCCGCAAGTACCGCATGGCCTGCGAAGAGGGCCAGGAGCAGCACCTGCTCGGCCTCGCCGACCGCTTCAACCAGCATATCGACCAGTTCAAGGGCACGTTCGGCGAGATCGGCGACAACCGCCTGACGGTGATGGCCGGCATCTCGGTGCTCGACGAGTTGGCGGAAGCCGAACGCCGCATCGCAGAGCTCAAGCAGGACGTCGCCAACCTCACCCAGGTCGGCGAGGGCCTGACCCACGAGGCCGACGAACTGGAGCGGCGCTTCGCCAAGCGGCTCAACGAAGCGGCGCGCAAGATCGAGTCGATCTCCACCGCGATCGACGAAACCGGCGCGGGCGCGCCGTAGGATTGGCAAACTTTGCCAATCTTTGCTATGTTGGCGGCTAAAGGAACCGCCATGGCCACGATGAACGTCTCGTTGCCCGACCAGATGAAGAACTGGGTGGAGGAACAGGTCGCGACAGGCCGATATGCTAATGCCAGCGACTATGTGCGTGATCTGGTGCGCAAGGACCAGTTGCACGACGACGCAGTGAAAACCCTGCAGAAGATCGTCGTAGACGCCTTGGCGAGCGGGATAAGCACGCGTAGTCCTGGGGAATTGAGGGACTGGGTCAAGCAACGGGCAGAGGCGGCGCTCAAGGATGACGTGGAGGCTGACCGCCGACGCCGAGCGTGATCTCGAGCAGATCACCATTTTCGGCGCACGCCAGTACGGCTGAATAAGGCGCTGGATTACTATGACGAATTGGTCGAGGTCTTCAGAAGGCTCGCGGAATTCCCGAGCCTCAATCTCGAACGAATAATCAAGGGCCGACGGATACACCTTCATCCTCACGTCGCCCATCATGTCATTTTTACATCGTTGAAGGTGGGGATGTGGTTGTGTTGCGCGTGCTTCACGGCAGCGCCAACTGGATGGACCATCTCTAGATTCAGTTCTTCCTGACGATGCAAGTACCGCCGGCGGCCTGCAGCTTGGCGCAGAGAGCGTCGGCATCGGCGCGGTTGTCGCGCCCGATCATGGCGTAGTGTCTGAGCCGTGGGCCGAAGTTCGGGTTGCGTGCCATCAGCAGCATCAGCTTCTCGCTGCCCAGCACCTTGGAATAGCCGGCCTGCACCCTCTCGAAGCGACGTATGACCACGCCCTGCGAGAAGTTCTGCGCGAGCAGCACACCCCACGGTTTCCACTCGCTCGGCTGGCGATCCATGCTCGGTACCCGCTCGGCCTCCGCCATCTTCACGCAGGCATCGACGAAGTTAGCATCCTTGCCGATGGCGTAGTCCATATCGGGCGGCGTTTCGGCCAACCACGCGTCGGGATCGCGGCCAGTGACGATCTCCACATAGAACCGGGTCTCAGCTGGCAGATAGTTGCCACCTTTCACATAGCTATTGGCCCGCCCTTCGCCACCATTGTAGGCGACAGCGGCCAGCCCGAGATTGCCGAACGTGTCGGTGAGAAAGCGCAGGTACTCGGCCGACTTGGCCAGCGCCTCAGCGGGATCGAACGGATTGCGCAGCCCACGAATCCGGGCAGTCGACGGAATGAACTGCGCAATCCCCTGCGCCCCGGCGGTACTCAGCGCAAACGGATCGAACCGGCTCTCCTGCCAGATCAGCCGCGCGAAATAGCCCACTGGCAGCTCCTCGCGCCAGGCGAACAACTGGATCGCCCCGCAGGTGTCGCGAAAGAACTGCTCCTGCCGGATGCACACCGCAGTCCACCCCGGAGCGGCTGAATCTGCGGCGTAGCAGGAACGGAGCTTCTCCGGCTCGGCATCGCGCTCGGCAGCCCAAGCGGCGCAGCCGAATGCCGCGAAAAGTATCGCCAACCCGAGGCCAATCAGTCGTCCGCCGCGCATCCCGCAAAGCTAGGGTGCGCGTGGGGCAGCGGCAAGTCCGGCCTCAGCTGCTGAACCGTCCCGGTTCCCAATTGGCCAGCACCGCTTGCTGCAGGTCGATCTCCTCCATGATCTCGCGCAGCACCTCATCGTCCAGCTTGCGCTCGTCACGCGCGGCGACAAGCGCAGTGCGGCGGGCTTCGAGGACGGCGCGACCGAGTTCGAGCACCATGGCGTCGTGGTCGGTGTGGGACTGGCGCTCGGCCGCGTCCTCGACGCTGGCGCGCTTCAGCATCTGTTCGGCGGCGGCGCGGGCGGCAGGGTCGGTCTGGCCGTCGCGGAAGGCGGTGATGGCGGCCTTGCTGGCCGCATCGGCGATATCGCGGGCGATGGTGTGCTGCGCGGCGCGGTACTTGTCCTCCTCGGGGTCGGAGATGCCGAGCACGCTGATCAGCCAAGGCAGGGTCAGGCCCTGCACCAGCAGCGTGCCGATCGTCACCGCGAAGGCGACGAACTGGATGACGTCGCGGCCGGGGAACGCCTCGCCGGCGAGCGTCGTCAGCGGAATACCGGCTGCCGCTGCGAGCGTGACCACACCGCGCATGCCGGTCCATGCAATGACCAGGTTCTCCTGCCAGCTGAATGGATCGGGGATCTCGAAGCCGCCCTCGCGCTGCATGTCGCGGCGGCGCTTGAAGCGGCCCTCGGCCCGGCCCAACCGTCGGCGCGGCGCCTCCTCGCCGGCTTCCACGCGAGCCACTGCCTCGCGAACTCGGCGGGTTTGCCAGCGCGAAACGAAGCCGGTGCCGAACACCCAGGCGATACGGACGAGTATCACCGCGACGAGTACGACCAGCGAGAGCCCGAGCAGCACGGGCAGGCTGAAACCCGTCGCCGTCGCCTCCTCGATGACGAACTTCATCTGCAGGCCGATATAGGCAAAGACAAAGGCCTCGAGCAGCGCGTCGGCGGTGCGCCAGAACTGTCGCTCCTGGATACGTGCGGCGTAGCCGGCTTCGGTGGAGTTGTGGCCGAGCGAGAAACCGGCGGCGACCACGGCGAGGACACCGGAGGCGCCGACTTCCTCAGCCACCAGATAGGCGGTGAATGGCACCAGCACCGAAAGCACGGTGACCAGCGAGGCATTGGTCATGCGCAGCCGGGTGCGATGGACGATCGCGCCGATGACGATGCCGATGACGATGCCGACGGCTACGGCATAGACGAAATGGAGGAAACCATTGTCGATGAAGAGGTGACGGCCGGTGACCGTCGCGGTGGCGAAGGCAAAGAGGGTCAGCGCGGCGGCGTCGTTGATCAGGCTTTCGCCCTTCAGCAGCGTCATCATGCGGCTGGGTAGCCCGAGCTTGCGACCGACCGCGACGGCGGTGACGGCGTCGGGCGGCGAGACCACGGCGGCCAGCACCGTCGCCACCGCCAGCGTCATGCCGGGAATGATCGAGGCCGACACGGCGCCGACGACGAAGGTGGTCACCAGCACCAACACGACGCCGAGATTGACGATCGAGCCGAGCCGGCGGACGAAGCTGTCGAACGAGAATTCGGTCGCTGCCGAATAGAGCAGCGGGGGCAACACCACGGTAAGGATGATCTCGGGCTCGAGCTCCAGCCGCGGCAGGCCGGGGATGAACGAGGCGGCGAGGCCGACCAGTGCCAGCAGTAGTGGCGCCTGGATGTTGCGGCGCTCCGCGAAAATGGTGACCGCAATGGCCGCGATCATCACGATCAGGATCTGTGAAACCATGCCTCGCCCCTGCACCCTGTCCGCGTGATATAGGTCGGGACATAGAAAAGGAAAGAAGCGCATGGCGCTGGCGGTGTCGCCACCCTATATTGGGCGTGCTGCCCGGTGCGTGTTGGATCTTATTTCCCTGGGGCCGTACTGATCCTTAAGGGAGCTGTCCCCGTCCAGACCCCTGGGTTTGGACACACGGCGCCCACCTACGTAAGTAGGTTCCCAGGATCTGTATCCCACGGCCGTGGCGGCACCTAATTCTTCGCCAGAAAGCCCGATGAGCGACGCAAAGATCGAAGAGGCGAAAGCGGCGCTCCGTGCGGCGGCGCACAGGCGGCGGGCGGCATTCCACCCCTCGCTGCGCAACGAAGCGGCGAAAGCCGCTGCCGAGTACTTCTTCCAGCACGTGCCGATCGACAAGGGCGAAGTGGTCGCCGGCTACTGGCCGATCCGCGACGAGATGGACGTCAAATCCGTGGTGGCGCGGCTGATGGATGCCGGCCAGCCCGTCTGCCTGCCAGTGGTGCTGGGCGATGAGCAGCCGCTCGAACTGCGGATCTGGGAAGATGGCGCGCCGCTCTACGAGGCTGGCTTCGGCACCCTCGCCCCGGCCGAAGAGGCGCCGCGCGCGCAGCCTGACGTCATCATCATGCCACTGCTCGGCTTCGACAAGCACGGCACCCGGCTCGGCTATGGCGGCGGCTATTATGACCGCACGCTGGCGGCGCTGGCGAAGCGCCCGCGGCTCATCGGCTTCGCCTTTGCGCTGCAGGAGGTGGACCTGATCCCGCGCGAGGCGCACGATGTGCCGCTCGACGCGATCGTGACCGAACGGGGCGTCCGCAACTTCGAGAAAAAGGCGCCGGTTTCGTGAGAGTTCTGTTTCTGGGCGACGTGGTCGGCAAGTCCGGCCGGGACGCCGTTTCCGACCACCTTGCCGGGCTGGTCGACAAGCACAAATTCGATTTCGTGGTGATCAACGGCGAGAACGCCAGCCACGGGCGTGGCCTCACCGAAGGGCATTTTACCGAGATCAAGGCAGCCGGTGCCGATGTGGTGACGCTGGGCGACCACGCATTCGACCAGCGCGACACGCTCACCTACATCGCCCGCGAGCCGACGCTGTTGCGACCGATCAATCTCGCCCCCGGCACGCCTGGGCGTGGTGCCAATCTCTACGAGAGCCGCGCCGGGCATCGGGTGCTGGTGATCAACGCGCAGGGCCGGGTGTTCATGGACCCGGTGGACGACCCGTTCCGCGCCGTCGAAGCCGCTGTCGCCGCGTGCCCACTAGGCGAGCAGGCCGACGCGATCATCCTCGATTTCCACACCGAAGCGACATCCGAAATCCAGGCGATGGGCCACTTCCTCGATGGCAAGGTCAGCCTGGTCGTCGGCACCCACACTCACATCCCGACCGCCGACCACCGCATCCTCAAGGGTGGTACGGCGCTGATGGCCGATGCCGGCATGTGCGGCGACTACGACTCGGTGATCGGGGTTGAGGTGGACGAACCCCTCAACCGCTTCCTCACCGGCATCGCCACCGGCCGCTTCACGCCCGCCGAGGGCGAAGCAACGCTGAGCGGAGTCGCGATAGAGACCGATCCGAGGACCGGTCTCGTCACATATCTCTCCCCGCTCCGGGTCGGCGGAACGCTGGTCCAGGTCGAGCCCGAATTCTGAAACTCAGATTGACGTTGTTGCCTCCCAAAAGTAGTATGAAAGTAATGGGGGTGCCGGAATGGCTGACGGCGGCGACATTTCAAAACAGCTATATGAAAGTTCGCGGTCCTATGCGGATCTTCGCGGCTATAAGTTGGGCGTAGGTGCGGACCAGGATTTCCACTCTGCCGCGAACCGGGCCGGATCGGATCTGGCGCCGTTGTCGGGGGTGGAACTGGAGCGGGAACTCGAGCGCTACACCGGGCGCTTTCACTCGGTGATCTCCAGGATGGTCGAGGCCAGCTTCGACATCGAGGGGTACCGCGAGGGAGAGCCAGGCGTGCTGGGCGAGCAGACGCTGAGCTGGGCATTGCGTGACCTCTGCCCTTTCCCACCCTTCTGCTGACCGACGATGGCGCTCTCTAGCAATGGCCTTGCTGCCATCGCCGAAGTCGCAAAACAGGTGATCACGCTGTCGATCGGCGTCATCGGCCTCACCGTCACCTTCCTCAAGGATATAGTCGGCGCTCCCGCGGGTGGCGGAAGCATTCAGGTCCCGTGGCTGCTGGCCTTTGCGTGGGGATGCTACCTGATAGCCGTGCTGGGCGGGCTGGCGACCTTGCTGGCGGTCTCCGGCTCAATAAACGCCTTGGACCGCAAGGATAATGGTTTGCCGCTCGATGCCAGCCAGCAGCGAGCCGTGGACCATCTGGTCTACGCGCCGAATGTACGGATCCCGCTTTTCGGGCTGGTGGCGGGCTTCCTGCTGGGTACCACCCTGATCATTGCCACCGTCCTCGTGCGCTGAGCCGGAGCGCTACGGCTTCACATTGGCGCGGCCTTTCGCTATATGGCGCGCCATCCCAATCAGGCTATGACACGAGGGGGTGACCGCATGGCCGGCCATTCACATGCCAAGAACATCATGCACCGCAAGGGCAAGTCCGATGCGGTGCGATCCAAGGTCTTTTCCAAGCTCGCCCGTGAAATCACGGTGGCCGCCAAGCTCGGCGTGCCCGATCCGGCGTTCAACTCGCGCCTCCGCCTCGCGGTGACCAACGCCCGCGCGCTATCGATGCCGCGCGACAATATCGAGCGCGCCATCAAGAAGGCGAGCGGGGCCGACACCGAGAGCTACGAAGAGATCCGCTACGAGGGTTATGGCCC
>JBKJMF010000395.1:0-3578 GCA_046596525.1 Devosia sp.
GCGGACAGGATCAGGCTGCCGACATAGATCTGAAAGCCCCAGAAGCCGCGCCAGCCCAGATCGTCGCGCAACTCGCCCGGGCTGCGGTTGTGGACGATCAGCGTCTGCATCCAGCCCTTCATCCAGCGCGTGCGCTGCTTCAGCCAGGCGTCCGCCGTGAGCGGCGCCTCCTCGCCGGTGCGGCTGGCGATGGTCGCGGTTTTGAGCCCGCTCCGTGCCAGCCGCACGCCGAGGTCGGCGTCTTCGGTGACGTTGAACGAGTCCCATCCACCCAGCCGCCGCAGCGTTTCGGTGCGGAAGTGGTTGCTGGTGCCGCCGAGCGGCATCGGCAGGTCGAGCCGTGCCAGCAGCGGCAGCATCAGCCCGAACTGCCCCGCATATTCGCCGGCGAACTGTGCCGCGAGCAGGCTTTCGCGCCCATTGTCGATCACCAGCTCGGCCTGCAGGCAGTCGATCTCGGGGTGCTGCGCGAACGTGCTGGCCGCCAGCCGCAACTGGTCCGGGTCGGGGATGTCCTCGGCGTCGTAAACAACGACGAATTCGCCGCTCACCAGCGGCATGGCATAGTTCATCGCCTTGGGCTTGGTGCGTGGCAGGGCGTCGGGCACCACCAGCAATTCGAAGCGCGGGTCGTACAGTTCATGCTGCACCGCGGTGATGGTGGCGGGGCTCCGCGACTCGACCACGAACCACACATCGAGCTTTTCCGGCGGATAGTCGAGTGCCCGCATCGCCCGGGCCAGTTGCCCAACCATCTGCGCCTCGTCGCGCAGCGGCACCAGCACGGTGTAGACCGGCAACTCCGCGTCATTCAGCAGCCTGGGTGGCACACGCCGCCGCTCCGGGCTGATCGCCGCCCACAGCCGCAGCAGCGCCGGGATGACCAGAACGGCGCCGACGATTGGCAGGAACACCGGCCGCGAAATGCTGGGCGCCGCCACAGCGAACAGCATCAGTAGCGCCACGCAGATCGCAAAGGCGAGGCGCACCGGCTTAGGCGTGCTGAGGCTGACGCTAGCCCGCGGCCAGCTCCGCGCCAGCCGCTGCCGCGCCTCGACCAGCAACGCCTCCTCGCTGGCTGCCACCAGTTCGGCTCGCAACGCCACCTCCGGCACCACGCAGACATTGCGCCTGATCTCAGGATGCCGCGCCGCATAGCGCCTGAGTTTGAGGAAAGCCGCGAACCTCGGTGCGCAATAGATCACCTCACGTTCGAACAGCTTCGCCCGCACCGCCCGTACTTCGCCCAGCCGCTCGATCCGCGCAATCACCGGGCTGCCCGGCAGCGTGTTGGGGATGCGTTGCGAGAACACCAGGCCCGCCCACGCGGCCGCCCGCTCCATCACCAGCGCCTCGCCCAGTCCGAAGCGGTGCGCGCAATAGTCGAGCGGGTCCACCTCGAGCCCTAATGCGGCCTCAAGGTGAAGCAAGGGTTCGGTCTCGCCGTTGACATGCCCGGCAAGTATTGCGTGAAGAAGCGCCCCCGCCTCCGACACTGCATCCACCAAATGACTTGATTAGAGCTTTAAATCCCACCGTGATTAGTTATCACGCCAGCGTGACCGTCAATCGAAATCGAGAGCTTGGGAACAGCGGGCATCGGGCCTCGCCTTTGCCAGCGAATTGGGCGATAAGCCGGGGAACGCCCGCCCCGGAACGCCATGCGCGCCTTACTGTTCGCCCTCGCTCTGCTGCTCGCCTCGTCGGCGCCGGTGATGGCGCAGGCCCTGCCGTATCACGTCGATCCGGGCGCCCGCGAAATCGTCCCCAGCCTCGCCGCCGTTCCAGCCATCCGCTTTCTCACCACCGCCGATTTCCCGCCCTTCAACTTCCGCGACGATAACGGCGAACTGGTCGGCTTCAATGTCGATCTGGCGCGCGCCCTCTGCGCCGATCTCGCCATCACCTGCACCGTGCAGGCCTGGCCGTGGGATCAGGCCGCCAAGGCGCTCGAGGACAAGCAGGGCGACGCGCTGATCGCCGGCTTGGCCCTCACCCCGCAGAACGGTGCGCTGTTCGATTTCTCGCAGATCTACCTGATGCTGCCCGGCCGCTTCGTCACTCCGGTCGCTGTCGCCGTTGGCTTCGAGCCCACTTCGCTCGACGGCAAGCGCGTCGCCGTGCGTCGCGGCTCCACCCACGCCGAGTTCATCCGCCGCTACCTTCCGGCCGCCGGGTTGATCCAGTTCGACAGCGAAATCATGGCGCTCGACGCGCTCTCGAAGGGCGAGGCCGACGCCTATTTCGGCGATGCCATGCGCGCCTCGTTCTGGCTCAACGAGAATGTCGGCTGCTGCGAGTTTGCCGGTGAACCGTATTTCCGCCCCGACCTGTTCGGCGACGGCCTCGCCATCGCCGTCCCCGCCGGCCATGACGCCGTGCGGCAGGCCATCGACTACGGCCTCGCGCGTTTGAAGCGCTCGGGCGTCTACGACGAACTCTACCTCAGGTGGTTCCCGGTCAGCTTCTACTAGGCCGTGCGCATCCGCGCCCGGGCGCTGGCCTCGATCGCCGCCGTCACCAGGCGGTCGATATCCAGCCGGTCGCGCACCATCTCGAGCAGCCGTAGTTCTTCCTGCGGCAACTGCACGTCCACCACCGCCACTTCCACCGCTAGCGCATAGGCCGTGTCGTGAAGCCGCTTCGGCACCGCTGCCACGGCATCGTTGAGCACGCTGTCGAGCCCGGTAGCATTGGTCTTGTCTACGGCTTCATTGGCCACGACCGAGAGCCGGTCGAGGTCGAAATCCGCGAACACCGGAGAACGCACCACGAGGCCGGCCATCACATCCAGTTCGTGGTCCGAGATGCCTTCGTCGGACGAGGCGGTGACCACCATGATGTGGATCAGAGCGTCATGCAGGGAAATGGCCATCGGGTCCTCTGGCGATACAAAAGTCCCGCATAACTAGGCATGGCGCCCACGCTTGGCAAGGCGCACCGCCGCCCGTCGCCATTGACGCCCGTAGCGGGCTGGTGCAATTGAGCGCCTTCTCCCATCCAGCATCTGAGGCCTGCCGTGCCCGCGCCGCTTCCAACCCTCGACCCCGCCTTCTTCGACGCTGCCCAGACGGCGCGCGCCTGGCCGTTCGAGGAAGCGCGGAAACTTGTCGCGCGGGTCGAGAAGCGCGGCCTTACCGAAGTGCTGTTCGAGACCGGTTACGGTCCCTCGGGCCTGCCGCATATCGGCACGTTCGGCGAAGTGGCGCGCACCACCATGGTCCGCACCGCCTTCCGCCTCTTGACCCGCGACGAGATTCCGACCCGGCTGCTGTGCTTTTCCGACGACATGGACGGCATGCGGAAGATCCCGGAAAACGTGCCGGACCGCGCCGCGCTCGAGCCCTATGTGCAGATGCGCCTGACCGCCGTGCCGAACCCGTTCGGCGGCGACTATGCGAGCTTTGGCGACCACAACAACGCCATGCTGCGCCGCTTCCTCGATACCTTCGAGTTCAACTACGACTTCGCCAGCGCCACCGAGTACTATAAGTCGGGCAAGTTCGACGCCGTGCTGCTGCGCGCCGCCGAGCGCTACGACGACATCATGGCCGTGATGCTGCCCACCCTCGGGCCGG
>JBKJMF010000034.1:0-3085 GCA_046596525.1 Devosia sp.
AGTGGTGCCGCTTAGGTGACTCGAACACCTGACCCCATCATTACGAATGATGTGCTCTACCAACTGAGCTAAAGCGGCCTGATCGGCGCGAGCGATGCACCGATGCGGGGTCTAATACAAGCGACGCCTGTCACGCGCAAGAGACCATAGACATGCGCATGACGTGGCGATTCGAGCCATCACGCCTCGGGCAGCGCCAGCGGCCCGCCCTGGGGCTTTTCGGGCTCGGCCGGAGTTGGCCGAGGCGAGTTGTCGGTGATCGCCGGGGGCGTCCCGGTGCGGGTTGCCACTGCGCTGGTTGGCACCCGCCACTCGAACGCGTCGAGCTTGCCGGTAACCGGCGATAGCGGCTCCCACTCGTCGGCGGTGATGCCGTCCGCGGTCCACACCGGATCGCGCGGCGCCCGCACGGCGCGGTTGAGCCAGTCGCGTGCCTTGCCCTTGTCGCCCGACTGCCCATCCTCGATCTCGGCCATCAGCAGGCACACCGCCTGCGACGGGTTGGCGTTCGAATAGCCGGCCAGCGCCTGACGGGCACTGACCCAGTCGAAGGCATCGATCGAGGCGCGCGCCAGCACCAGCGCGCTCGCCTTGTTCGGGGGCGGCGTATCGATCAGTTCGCCCACCCGCTTCAGCCGGTCGACCGCCGAAACACCGGACACCGAGTTGGCGAACAGCGTCGCGATATCCGGGTGCGAGGTCGCCCGCCACACTCGCCGCAACAGGCTCATCGCCCGCCGTGCTTCGCCGCGGTTGGAGTAGATCCGCGCCGCGATCAGCGCCGCGGGCACGAAATCCGGCTGCAGCTTCAGCGCCGACAGTGCGTGTTCGAGCGCTGCATGCGGGTCGGTACCTTCGGCGAGCTGCGCCCGTGCCGCTTCGACCACTGCCTGCCGGCGGCGCTTGCGGGTCTTTTCCTCGCGGGTGACTGCCTGCTCGTCGGCAATCATCCGGTTGGCATCGTCCCAGCGGCCGCTGCGGGTCAGGTCGTCGAACACCGCCTCGCGCGCCCACGGTGCCTGCGGCGAGATGTCGATGGCCTTTTGCGCAAAGGTCAGCGCCGCGTCGGGCCGCCCCTGCTGCCGCGCCTGGTCGTAGAGTCCGGAGAGTGCCGCCAGAGCCGTCTTCCGGTTGGTGATCAGCGCCCGGTAATGCTCGCGCGCCGAGTGCATGTCGCCCAGCGCCAGGTCGGCGCGGGCTTCCAGTAACTGTGCCGCGGCGTTGCGCGGCAGGTTCCCCCGCGCCTCGCGCGCCAGTTGCCGCGCCCGGTTGGCGTCACCGGCCGAGAGCGCGATGAAGCCGTCAGACAGCGCCATGTAGCCGGCGTCCTTGCGACGCTCACGCGATTGCCGCGCGATGTAGTAGGGCGCCGCGATGATGCGCTTGACGATGCCCCAGATCAGGATGATCAGCACCACCCCCGCCACCGCGAGGAAGGCCGCGACGCCGAGCCGCGGCTGCATGCGGAAATCGAGGAACTCGATGGTGAGCGTCCCCGGTAACGCGATCAGCCAGGCGATCCCGGCGGTGACGAGCAGGCTGACTATGAGCCAGTAGGCGAGCCGGATCACGGAGTGGCCTCCGCCGTCGGAGCGAGGGCCCGGCTGCGTAGGTCGGTCATGAAGTCCTCAGCCGCGGCGAGCTTGGTGATATCGGCGCCCGCAGTTCCGGCGCCGGCCTGCATCGCCGGCGGCAATTGCGCCAGCAGCTCCGCCGCCGCCTTGAAATCATGCCGTCCGACCGCCGCCTCGAGCCGAGAGACGATGGCTTCGGGGGTGTCGCCCGGCACTTCGCCCACCGGACGCAGGGCCAGGAGGCCCTTCATCCACTCGAGCGCATCCTCGCCCATGTCGCCGCTGCTGACGGCCGCCCGACCGGCGAGCACGTTCGGCACCTCGGCAGTGAACCGCGCCACCACCGCATCCGGACGCGGCAAGCCCTCGGCCGCTGCCGCCTCAATGACGCCGGGAACCGTCAAGTCCGGCAGCAGCGCCTTGAGCCCCGCGAGTTCAGCCACGAAAGGTCGGCCGTTGCCGATCGCGCTTTCGAGCCCCGACACCACCAGCGGCAAGCGCACGGCCGGACCGATATCGGCCCCGCCAAGTGTCTGGTTCTGCGTGGAGATTGCCGTCTGTGTCGCGGCCACCTCGCCCTTGAGGCTGGTGATCGCGCCGTCCGTTGCGCCGACCCGCTGGTCCAGAGCAGTCAGCTGGGTGCGCAATTCAGTGATGCCCGTTTCAATCGTGCTGATGGTCTGCGCCAGCGCCGTGGCATCCGCCGACGAGGCACCGGCACCGATCGCCGTCACCCGGTCCGCGAGGCTCTTCAGCTGGCCCTCAAGCGGCGCCAGATCGACCGGCGCCGTCGCTGCCGGCAGGGCGGCGATCGACTGACGTACTTCGTTCAACCCGCCATCGAGCTGCGCAATGGTCGCATCGAGGCTGACCTGCGTGCGCTTGCTCTGCTCTTCGATCGCCGCGAGCCGCGTCTCGATATCACCGAGGCTGCTATCCGTCGCATCGAGCCGCGCGGCCGGATCGGCGATCACCGGCCGCTGGTCGGGCAGCGGCAGCCAGTTGCTCAGCCCATAGACCAGCCCCGCGCCAAGCAGCCCGCCGGCCACCGTCGCGATCGAGATGGCACTCCACGGCATCGCCAGCCGCGCCTGCGGGCGAGGCGGCGGGGGTGGCGCCGGACGTGCTGGCTCCTCTGCTGCTTCGGGGATCGCCTCGGCTTCGGCAGCCTCAGCCACCTTGCCGCGCGCCATCGTCGCGGCAGCCGGCTTCTCGGCCTCCCGCGCCTTCAGCTCGATGACCGGCGGCTTGACGGGCCCCGACTTGCGTTCAGCCATGCGGCAATTCCTTGCTTGTTCCGGTCATCATGGGTTTTGGTCGCGCGCAAACGACAAGGCAAGTCCCATCATCGCCTCCTCGCTGGGATGGTCGGCGAGCCCGACCCGCACGAAATGGGCATCGAGCAGTGGCTCGGCAACCGCCTCCGACAGGCAAAGCACGCCGAACCGCGCCCGCATCAGCTTGTCGAGCCCTCGCTCGACCAGCCGCACGAAGGTCTGCGCGGTGCGTTT
>JBKJMF010000276.1:0-16541 GCA_046596525.1 Devosia sp.
CGGCGGCCCAAAGGAGCCTGGCCCGTACGCCTCTACCCGATCTCCTTATGCATGGAGACCTTCCAACCCTGGATGAGCCTGCATCCGGCTCACCCCCGCGTTGACTAGCGGCTTGACCGGCGAACCGGTCCTTGCCGTGATGGTTTCCGCCTGAACTGCAGCGACCCGCAGCTCACCCGGTCTCCACCGCACCAACCACTCGTCATGATCTCGCTTCGGTGCAGCGGACGGGCGGAGAATCGCATGGGTGGGAGGTGGGGGATCAGATCCGGCGAAGATTCTGCTAAGCCACTGATCTGGCATCTCTCTCCGGTGTCGAGGGTGCGGAGCCATGGTGCCCTCCATCGACCCCCTCTCTTGCGAAAACTAAGGACTTAGCTGCGCTAAGCCCAAGTTTTCGCTTTCTCCCCCGCCAAGGGGGAGATGAGGCCGGTGGGCGTAGGCAGTCAGCTTACCGCAGCAAACCGCTCGTCGAACGCGTACCCTGCCCCACGCACCGTGCGGATGGGGTCGGCGTCGCGGTGGCGGTTGATGGCTTTGCGGAGGCGGCCGACATGGACGTCGACGGTGCGTTCGTCGACATAGACGTCGTTGCCCCAGACGCCGTCGAGCAGTTGCTCGCGGGAATAAACACGGCCCGGGTGGCGCATCAGGTATTCGAGCAGGCGGTACTCGGTGGGGCCGAGGTGCACTTCGCGACCGCCGCGGCGAACGCGGTGGCTGGTGCGGTCGAGCTCGAGGTCGCCGGCCTTGAGCACGGCGGTGACCAGTTGCGGGCTGGAGCGGCGGAGCAGCGCGTTGATGCGGGCGAGCAGCTCGGGGATCGAGAAGGGCTTGACCACGTAGTCGTCGGCGCCGGTGGCGAGGCCGCGGACGCGTTCTTCTTCCTCGCCGCGGGCGGTGATCATGATGATCGGGGTGCGCGCGGTTTCCTCGCGCGAGCGCCAGCGGCGGCAGAGTTCGATGCCGCTGAGGCCCGGCAGCATCCAGTCCAGCAGGATCAGGTCGGGCACGCCGTCGCGGATGCGCTCCACCGCCTCGTCGCCCGAGGCGGCAGTGGCCACCCGGAAGCCTTCGGCCTCGAGGTTGTAGCGCAGCAGGACGGCCAGATCGGCTTCGTCCTCGACGATGAGGATGGTAGCGGACATCGGCGGGGTCTCCGTCGGATAGCTCGTTAATGTCGCGGGGGGACGGACAAGTCTGCGACTTTTCCTGACCCCGCTCCGGTTACTCTTTAATCTGCGTGCGGTGCTGATCGGGAGCCGAGCCGATCTGGCGGCCGGTCTCGAGATAGTAGGCGTGCTCGGCGATGTTGGTGGCGTGGTCGCCGACGCGCTCGAGGCTCTTGGAACAGAACAGCAGGTGCGTGCACTGGGTGATGTTGCGCGGATCTTCCATCATGTAGGTGAGGAGTTCGCGGAACAGCGAGGTGTAGAGCGCGTCGATCTCGTCGTCGGCGTTGACGACCTCGACGGCGGCGGCGGCGTTGCGGGTCGCGTAGGCGTCGAGCGCGGCCTTCAACTGGCGCAGGATCAGGTCGGCCATGTGCTTGACGCCGTTGTAGAACTTCGGCGCGAGGCTGAGACCGTCGATCTGCAGGGTGCGGCGGCTAATGGTCTTGGCCATATCGCCGACGCGTTCCAGGTCGTTGGCGACGTGGATCGAGGTGATGATGGCGCGCAGGTCGGTCGCCATCGGCTGGCGGCGGGCGATCATCGAGACGGCGATCTCGTCGATCCGCTTCTGCATCTCGTCGATGGCCTTGTCGGCCTCGATGGTGTTGCGCGCCAGACCATGGTCGAGCTTCAGTAGCGCCCGGGTGGCGTTGGACACGGCGACCTCGACCATGCCGCCCATTTCGAAGATGAGCTTGGCGAGGTTAGTGAGTTCATCCTCGTAGGAGGAAACGATGTGCTCGTTGAGCGATGCCATTCTCTAGAATTCCTCTTCTGGAGCCCTTCAACCCATGGTCGAGGCTCCAAGTTGTTGTTGGTCGCGCTTCCAGGAAAACCGCTTCGCACTTTTCCTTGAAGCGCTCCTGCGGTCAGCCGATACGGCCGGTGATGTAGTCCTGCGTCTGTTTGTTGCGCGGATTGGTGAAGATGTCTTCGGTCTTGCCTTCCTCGATGAGCTTGCCGAGGTGGAAGAACGCGGTCTTCTGGCTGACGCGGGCGGCCTGCTGCATCGAGTGGGTGACGATGACGATGGTGAAGTTCTCGCGGAGTTCGTCGATGAGCTCTTCAATAATGGCGGTGGCGATCGGATCGAGCGCCGAGCACGGCTCGTCCATCAGCAGCACTTCGGGCTTGGTGGCGATGGCGCGGGCGATGCAGAGACGCTGCTGCTGACCGCCGGAGAGGCCGGTTCCCGGCTCCTGCAGGCGGTCCTTGACCTCGTTCCAGAGGCCGGCGCGGCGCAGTGAGGAATGCACGATCTCGTCGAACTCGGCCTTGTTCTGCGCCATGCCGTGGATCTTGGGGCCGTAGGCGACGTTCTCGTAGATCGACTTGGGGAACGGATTGGGCTTCTGGAACACCATGCCGACGCGAGCGCGCAGTTCTACGACGTCGATGTTCTTGTCGTAGATGTCGTCCTCATCGAGGAAGATCTTGCCAGCGACGCGGCAGATGCTGATCGTGTCGTTCATGCGGTTGAGGCAGCGCAGGAACGTCGACTTGCCACAGCCTGACGGGCCGATCAGCGAGGTGACGCGATTGGCCTCGATCTTGAGGTCGACGCCGAACAGCGCCTGCTTCTCGCCGTAGAACACGTCGACCTTCTGGCCCTCGACCTTGGTGGGTGCGGGCTCGGAGAGGACCGACGTGGCAAAGTCCGTGTTCAATGCCGTTTCGATGTTCATGCCGATACTCATCTGTTTGGGTTACCAGCGACGCTCGAAACGGCGGCGCAAGAAGACGGCGAGGGCGTTCATGGTGACAAGGAATGCCAGCAGCACGAGGATGCCCGCGGAAGTTCGCTGTTCGAAGGCGGGCTCGGGGAAATCCGCCCACATGTAGATCTGTACCGGCAGCACCGTGGAGGGAGCCGAGAAGCCGCTGGGGATATCGACGACGAAGGCGACCATGCCGATCATCAGCAGCGGGGCGGTCTCGCCGAGGGCGCGGGCCATACCGATGATGGCGCCGGTAAGGACGCCGGGCATGGCGAGCGGCAGGACGTGATGGAACACGGTCTGCAGACGGGAGGCACCGATGCCGAAGGCCGCCTCGCGGATCGACGGCGGCACGGCCCGGAACGCGACACGCGACGCGATGATGATGGTGGGCAGGGTCATCAGGCCAAGCACGATGCCACCGACATAGGGCGCCGACCGGCCGAGGTCGAAGAAGTTGAGGAACACCGCGAGCCCAAGCAGGCCGAAAACGATGGACGGCACGGCGGCAAGGTTGTTGATGTTCACCTCGATGAAGGTGGTCCAGCCGTTCTTCGGGGCAAATTCCTCAAGGTAGATGGCGGCGCCGACACCGATCGGGAAGGCCAGGGCGAGCGTCACCACGAGGGTCAGGAACGAGCCGACGACGGCGCCCCAGATGCCGGCCATTTCCGGCTCGCGGCTGGCGCCGCGGGTGAGGAACAACCAGTTGATCGAGTTCGAGACATAGCCCTTTTCGACCAGATCCTCGGTCCAGACGATCTCTTTGTCGGAGAACTTGCGGGCGGCTTCGGGCACCTCGACGAGGCGAATGCGCCAGTCGGTGATCCGCTCGGGCGTCGCGGTACCGAAGCTGTGGATGAGCTCGCCGGTTGCGGCGGTCGGCGTCAGGCTCTCGACCTTGATCACGGCGCTGCCGGCATAGATCAGCACGGACGGATCGGCGGCGGTCAGGGCCTCGCCGTCCTTGGCCGATACGGCGCGGCGCTCGAGTTCGACTGCAGCGGCCTCGAGGTCGGTCGCCTGCTGGGCAACGGCGGCGAGGTCCTTGGTGAGGCGCGCGACGTCGGCCTCGAGCCGCGTGCGATCGGCGGGTACGAGCTCGCCGGCGAGGCGGGTATTGGTCGACTGCAGGTTCGCTTGCAGGCGCTCCTGGGAGCGCAGCTGTCCCGCGAGACGGGCGCGAACTGCGCCGGCGTCGGCCTCAAGCCGCACGCGGATGGTGTCGAGGATTTCCGAGAACCGGGGGCTCTCGGTGGTTAGGGTGACGGCCGCTTCGCCGGCGGAAGCAAGAGCCGCGGGTACCTCGCCATCATGCCATGTCGTCTTGGTGACCTGGCCCTTGAGGTAGAGGTCGGCGAAGTCGGAGATCGGGACGCTGAAGGCGCCCGGCTGATCGATCTTGGCCGGATCGGCGATCACCTGATCGCGCAACAGGACCGGCGCGCCGGACGACAACAGGCTGCCGAGGAGCCGGCGATCATTGCGCGACGTTACATCCGGAAACACGGTGCGGAGGCTCTCGCGAACGACCGCATCGTAGTCGGCCTTGGGCAGAGCCGTGCGGTCGATGGTCTCGAAATTCATCGGAACGGAGGCGAAGTGGTAGGTGAAGGCCGGGACGCCCTTGATCACGATGGACGTCAACAGCACCACGAGGAAGCCGATGGCGATCAGAATCGCGGTCAGGCCCAAGCCCTTGAAGATCGCCTCGTTGCGATAGCGCGCCCTCAAGCGCGCCTTGGCGGCTTCGCCGGTGTGAATGGACCGCTCGTGAACGGCGACGTCCTGTTTGATGGCCTGGTCAGTCATACTGTTCCTGGTACTTCCTGATCACCTGAAGCGCGATCACATTGAGCATGAGCGTCACACAGAAGAGGACGAGACCGAGGGCGAATGCCGCGAGGGTCTTGGCGGAGTCGAATTCCTGATCGCCGACGAGCAGGGTGACGATCTGCACGGTCACCGTAGTGACGGCGTCGAAAGGGTTGGCGGTGAGGTTGGCGGCAAGACCGGCCGCCATCACCACGATCATGGTTTCGCCGATGGCGCGCGAGATCGCCAGCATCATGGCGGAGACGATGCCGGGCAGCGCGGCGGGAATGACGACGCGAAGGATGGTCTCGGACCGAGTAGCGCCGAGGCCGGCCGAGCCATCACGCAGGCTCTGTGGAACCGCATTGATCACGTCGTCGGAGAGCGAAGAGACGAACGGGATGATCATCACGCCCATGACGAGGCCCGCGGCGAGCGCACTTTCCGAGGATATGCCAACGCCGAACAGATCGCCGGTCTGACGGAACAGCGGCGCAACGGTGAGCGCTGCGAAGAAGCCGTAGACCACGGTCGGGATGCCGGCGAGGATCTCAAGCAGCGGCTTTACCACCGACCGCACATTGGGGGTCGCATAGTCGGAGAGGTAGATGGCGGAGAGCAACCCGATCGGTGCGGCGACCGCCATGGCGATGAGAGTGATGAGCAACGTGCCGGCAAACACCGGGATGGCGCCGAAGACTTCGGCGTTGCGGTTCGAGGCTTCCGCACCGGCGCCTTCGAAGGCACTCTGCGGCGACCAGTGGGTGCCGAAGAGGAAATCGAACACCGGCACCTTCTCGAAGAAGCGGATGCTCTCGAAGATCAGCGAGAGAACGATGCCGAGCGTGGTGACGATGGCGACGACCGACGCGGCGATCAGCACGCCCATGATCGTGCGTTCGACCACGTGGCGCGCCCGATATTCAGGGGCGATGGCGCGGAGGCCGAAGAACAGGCCGACACCAAACATTGCCGCAGCGGCGACAAGGATGATGGCCGTCGAGGTGAAGCCGAACTGGGCATAGAAGGCCGCGGCCCGGCCCATAATATCGTCGGCACCAGCACCGCCACTAGCGGCCATGGCCTCGGCATTTCTGAGCAGAGTCGGCTGTTCGGCGGGCGGGACTGCCTGATAGTCGGCGCCCAGCAGGCCGGTGACGTAGGCATCGGCCAGCGGCCGCTTGATCATCAGCCAGACGAGGCCGAGCAGCATCGCCGGCAGGAGGGACACAATGGCGAGGAAGCCGCCATGATAGACCGGCCGCGAATGAAGTTCGCTGGCCTTGCCGCCGACAACCGCAACTGCGCGCTGGCGCCCGACCATGTAGATGCCAGCAGTTCCGAGTACCAGGATCAGCAGGGCGATAAGCGGCTGTGTCATCAAGGGCTCCCGGGGAGACGACGCTTAGGAGAAAGCTCCGGCCCGTGGGCCGGAGCGGATAACGTCCGTCGGGCTTACAGCGCCGACTTGGCAACCGGGGTCATGCTGGTGGCAGCTTCGCGGGCCAAGGCGAGCTGGTCGGCCGGGAGCGGGATCAGGCCCTTCTCGGTGAGGTAGCCCTCTTCGCCAGCGGCAGCGTCAGAGACGAACTCGGCGGTGAACTCGGCAAGGCCGGGGATCACGCCGACATGCTCTTTCTTGACGTAGAAGTAGAGCGAACGCGACACCGGATACTCGCCCGAGGCGATGGCTTCGAAGGTCGGCACGACGCCGTCAACCGAGGCACCCTTGAGGGCTTCGGCGTTCTGGTCGAGGAACGAGTAGCCGAAGATACCGACGGCGGCCGGGTTGGTCTCGAGCTTCTGGACGATCAGGTTGTCGTTCTCGCCGGCGTCGACATAGGCACCGTCTTCTCGAATGGCGGCGCAGGCCTTCGCGTCCACGGCCTTGATCTCTTCGGGGCAGTGGGCGGTCATGACGAGCTCGACGAACGCATCACGGGTGCCCGAGGTCGGCGGGGGGCCGAGCACTTCGATCTTTTCGGCCGGGAGCGAGGCGTCGATGTCGGACCAGTTGACGTACGGGTTCGGCACGACCTTGCCGTCGACGACGACGTCCTTGCCGAGGGCGGCGACGACCTGGTCGAGGGTGATGGCGAAATCCGGTGCAGCGGCGGCGGTGGCGAGCACGATGCCATCGAAGCCGATCTTGATCTCAACCGGGGTGACGCCATTGGCGACGCAGGTATCGATCTCGCTGTCCTTGATCTTACGCGAAGCGTTGGCGACGTCGGGGGACGCCTCGCCGGAAGCTTCGCAGAACAGCTTGATGCCGCCGCCGGTACCGGTCGACTCGACGACGGGGGTCGCGAAACCGCCGGTCTGGCCAAAGCGCTCGGCAACGGCAGTGGCGAACGGGAACACGGTGGACGAGCCAACGATGGTGATCTGGTCACGCGCGGCAGCGGCGCCGGCGCCCGAGGCAAGCGCGATGACCGCGGCGCTCGCGAGAATTGCAATCTTCATGATGTTGTTCCCTTTCGGAAGGAATGGCCAATGGGCCTGTCGGCGGTCCCGGCTCCTCCGGCCGCCCTGTCTGCAAGGCGGAACCTAGGGGCGTTGTCACAAGGTTTTATGACAATGGGATTGCATTTCTGTGACAGCTTAGATCGTTGATCCAGATGAACTATTCGCAACGATCCGACGTTCCGCCTGTGGAAAGTGCCGCGACTGTCATTTTCTGAGAAGGACTTCCACGCGGGTGCCCTGCCCCGGCTGGCTCTTGATCGACAGCAGGCCGTGATGGCGGGTAACGATGTGCTTGACGATGGCGAGGCCGAGGCCGGTGCCCTTCTTCTTGCGGCTGGTATCGGCGTCGACGCGGTAGAACCGCTCGGTGAGGCGCGGCACATGCTCGGAGGCAACGCCGATGCCGTGGTCGACCACCGACACCAGAGCATCGAAGCCACGCCGGCCCGCGTCGGGGGAGAGCGTGATATCGATGGTGTCGCCGTCGGCGCCATACTTGATGGCGTTGTCGATGAGGTTCTCGAACACCTCGTAGAGTTCGTCGCGATCGCCGCTGACGGTGACCGGCTCGTCCGGAACCTGGACGTTGAGGTTGGTGCCGGAATCTTCGGCGAGTTTGTTGAGGCCCTCGGCGACCTCGCGCAGCAGCGCGCCCAGTTCGATGGGCGCGGTGGGGCGCATGTGCTGGCGCATTTCAATGCGGCTCAGCGACAACAGATCCTCGATCAACTTGGCCATGCGGGCTGCCTGGCCGCGCATCAGGCCAAGAAAGCGCTCGCGGGCTTCCTTGTCGTTGGCGGCGGGGCCGAGCAGCGTATCGATGAAGCCGACCAGCGAGGTCAGCGGAGTGCGCAGTTCGTGGCTGGCATTGGCGATGAAATCGGTACGGAGCAAGTCGAGGCGCTTCTCCTCGGTCTGGCTCTGCAGGGTAATGACCAGTACGCCGTCATTGACCAGGTCGCCCGGCGCCAGCGGCGCCACGGTGACCTTGTACCAGGTCTCGTTGGGGACGGTCTGGTGCATCTCGATGGTCTGGGCGACGCCAAGCCGGGCTGCCTCGATGGCCGCCAGCAACTGCGGAAAGCGCAGGGTGAAAGCGATCGGGCTGCCGGTGACGACGCCGGGGAAATGCCGCGCCGCATGCGGGTTGAGGTGCACGATGACGCTGCGGCGGTCGATGACGATCGACGGGTCGGGAAGCGCATCGGCGAAATGCCGGACTGCATCGGCGAAGGCCAACTCACCGGTAGAGATGCCGGGCGCGACACCGGCGGCGGACTCGCTGGTCTCAGGGACTATCGCTGCGACACCGACGATGACGGCATAGGCGAGGAAGCCGATCCAGGGGTCGATGACGTTGAGCCCGGCCAGTGTCATGAACACCAGCCCCATGGCGAGCAGCATCAGCAGTCGCCCGTAGAGCCGCGTCCTGATCGTCTCGAACCAGGTCGTCCCCGTCACTCCACGCTGCGCTTCGTCCGCCATCGAGCCTTCCTTGGTGCCGCGGGCGATTCACCCCGGCTTGCCAGATGGGGGTGTTCATAGCACGGTTGTGACACCGTCATGACAGGTCCCGGAGTTCGTTCATGTCCGACACAGTTGAAGGCTTCGACCTCGAAGACCCGGTGCTGCCGCGTTCGATCAAGAAAAAGGCGCTCGAGTCCGGCGGCTTTCCGTACGACGAAAAGATCGACTCCGAGGCCTACGACGCCGAGATGCTGCAGGCGCAGCGGCAACTGGCGCTGCTGCAGCAGGATCAGCAGAAGACCGGGAAACGCATCGTCATCGTGTTCGAGGGACGTGACGCGGCCGGCAAGGGCGGCTCGATCGCCAGCTATCTCGAGAACCTCAACCCGCGCTTCAACATGGCGGTGGCGCTGCCCAAACCATCCGATCGAGAGCGCAGCCAATGGTACTTCCAGCGCTATGTCGACTGGATGCCGGCGGCGGGCGAGCAGGTGTTGTTCGACCGTTCCTGGTACAATCGGGCGGGGGTCGAACCGGTAATGGGGTTCTGTACTCCGGACGAGACGACGCGATTTCTCGAGGCGGTGCCGGATTTCGAGAAGATGCTGGCGGAGGACGGCATCCACCTGTTCAAGTTCTGGCTGACCATCGGGCGGGAAATGCAGCTGAAGCGCTTCCATGACCGGCGCCACGATCTGCTGAAAATCTGGAAGCTGTCCCCCATCGACCTCGAAGCCCTGAAGCGCTTCGACGACTACACCAGGGCGCGCAACCGCATGTTCGAGGCGAGCCACACCGAGCACGCGCCGTGGCGGGTGATTTTCAACAATGACAAGAAGCGCGGGCGGCTGGCGATCATTCGTTCGGTGCTGCACGGGCTCAGCTACGAGGGCAAGGACGACAAGGCAATCGGCGAGGTCGACGGCAAGATCGCGGTAGTGCCCAAGACCTTCATGAAGACCCACAGCGAGATGTAGCGGGTGGATTGACCAGACGGTCAAAAACCCGTCAACTGACTGTTAACGATCCGCGCGGGAGGGCCTCGCGTGGAACGAACAAACGGGGCGGGGGCTTGGGGCCGACACGTCCCACAGGGGACAGTATGGTGGGCCACGAGGCCGGCGCGAGCCACGAGGCGAGCGTCATTCCGCCAGTGCTGGTATTCAACGCCGAGGGCAGCGCACCCTTTGTGCTGGCCTGCGACCACGCCTCCAACCGCTTCCCTGACCGCTATGGCGACCTTGGGCTGACGCCGCACCAGCGGCTGATGCATGTCGCCTGGGACCCCGGTGCGTTCGCAGTGGCGCTGGAACTGTCGAGCCTGCTCGATGCGCCGCTGATCGCCTCGACGGTCAGCCGGCTGGTGATCGACTGCAACCGCGACCACGACGCGTCCGACCTGATCCCGACGGTTTCGGAGCGGACCGATATTCCCGGCAACAAGGGCATCGGCAACAACGAGCGGGCGGAACGAATCGGCGAGTTTCATGCACCGTTTCACAACGCCATCGAGTCGGTGCTGGAGGCGCGGCGCGTGGGCGGCATCGAGACGCTGCTGGTGACCGTTCACTCGTTTACGCCGGTCTACAAGGATGTGCAGCGGCCCTGGCCGATCGGGCTGATCCATGCGCGCGACGAGCGCTTCACAGCGGCGCTGCGCGATGCGCTGGCCGACGATGACGCGGAGCTGAACATCGGCTGGAACCAGCCCTATTCGGCGCTCAACGGCGTCACTTACACACTGGAACATCACGGCGACGGGCGCGAGCTCGAAGCAACGATGATCGAGATCCGGCACGACGAAATCCTCGAACCAGAAGGGGTGAGCCTGTGGGCCGCCCGGCTGGCCCGATGCCTCACGGCCGCGCATGGGGCGCGCGGCGAGGCAGCGGCTTAGAAGAACTTGGGCAGAAACTGGAGGGTTTGATGGCTGAAACGACAGGGTCCGGCGGCGTGAAATACGCCAAGCAGGACAGTGCATATTTTGAGAAGCGAGGACTGCAGCGCTATGCGGGCGTGTGGTCGCTGTGGGCGCTCGGCGTCGGCGCCGTGATCTCGGGCCATTTCTCGGGCTGGAACTTCGGTTTCGCCACGGGCGGCTGGGGCGGCATGCTGGTGGCCGGCATCATCATCGCCATCATGTATCTCGGTCTTGTCTTCTGCATCGCCGAGATGAGCCCGGCGCTGCCGCATACCGGCGCCGCGTATTCCTTCGCGCGGACCTCGATGGGGCCGTGGGGCGGGTTCGTCACGGGACTGTTCGAGAACGTCGAATACGTGCTCACTCCGGCGGTGGTGGTGACGTTCATATCGTCCTATTTCAGTTCGATCGTCGGGCTCGATACGGCGCTGTTGCCGATCATCTGGATTGTGTTCTACGCCGTCTTCCTGGCGCTCAACATTTACGGCGTGGCGCTCAGCTTCAAGGTTACGCTGGTGGTCACCCTGGCATCGCTCGCCGTCCTCGCGGTGTTCTGGGTCAGCGCCATTCCCAACATGGATTTCAGCCGCTGGGCGCTCAATATCGGATCGGACGGCGCGCTGTTGCCCGAGGGTAACGGTCCATTGTTCCCGTTCGGGTTCTCGGGCGTGCTCGCCACCCTGCCGTTCGCGGTGTGGTTGTTCCTCGCCATCGAGCAGTTGCCGCTGGCGGCCGAGGAATCGGTCGATCCCAAGCGGGACATGCCACGCGGCATCCTGCTTGGCATGGGAACGCTGATGATCTCGGCCTTCCTGATCGTGCTGCTCAACCCGTCGGTCATTGGCGTTGGCTCACACGCGCTGGGGACGTCAGGTGAGCCGTTGCTGGATGGCTTCCGGGCGATCTACGGCACCAGCTGGGCGGTCGTGCTTGGCCTCGTGGCAATGCTGGGGCTGATTGCATCGTTCCACACGATCCTGTTTGCCCAGGGCCGGCAGATCTTCTCGCTGAGCCGCGCGGGCTACTTCCCGTCGGCGCTGTCGGTGACCCATCCCAAGTACAAGACACCGCATGTGGCGATGATCGCCGGATCGCTGCTCGGCCTGGCGGTGATGCTGATCATCTGGTTCGTCAACGGCGGTGGTGGCACCGGCGAAACGCAACTGGGCGACGACATCATCGGCACGGTGCTGCTCAACATGGCAGTGTTCGGGGCGATGCTGAGCTATATCGCCCAGGCGCTGAGCTTCATCCTGCTGCGCCGCAACAAGCCCGACATTGAGCGGCCGTTCAGGAGCCCTCTCGGTATCCCGGGCGCGGTGATCACCATCATCATCGCGATGGTGACGCTGGGCTACCAGATGCAGGACCCCAACTTCTTCAGGGGCGTGATCTGGGTGATCGTCTGGTGCGTGGTCGGCATCATCTATTTCGCCCTCGTGGGGCGGAACAAGCTCATCCTCTCGCCGGAGGAAGAGTTCGCGATGGAACACGCCAAGAAATAAACGCAACGAGACCGCGGCCTTCGCGCCGCGGTCTCGTCCTACAACAAAGCCAGCGTTCCCAGGGAGTTATGCCATGGCGCAAGCCGCCTATACGCTCGATCAACTGAAGGCCGACGTGAAAGCCGGCACCATCGACACCGTACTGGTGGCGTTTCCCGACATGCAGGGCCGGCTGATCGGCAAGCGCTTCCAGGCTGAGTTCTTCCTCGATGGGGCGATCGACGAGACGCATGGCTGCGATTACCTGCTCGCCAACGACATCGACATGGAGCCGGTGCCCGGCTACGAGGCGGCGAACTGGGCCAAGGGCTATGGCGATTTCGTCATGAAGCCGGACGTCAACACACTGATGAAGGCGGCCTGGCTGGAAGGTACGGCGATCATCCTCGCCGACCTCGTCGACCACCATCATCATGAGCCGATCCCGCACTCACCGCGCGCTATCCTGAAGGCGCAGCTGGCACGGCTCGAGAAGCTCGGGCTGACGGCGAATTTCGCCTCGGAGCTGGAGTTCTACCTGTTCGACGAGGGGTTCAGGTCGGCCTGGGACAAGGGCTACAAGAACCTCGTCACCGCCGGCTATTACATCCAGGACTACCACATCTTCCAGACCACGAAGGAAGAAGGGGTGATGCGCGACATGCGGCGCAAGCTGCAGGCTTCGGGCATTCCGGTGGAGAATTCCAAGGGCGAATGGGGCCCGGGGCAGGAAGAGCTCAACGTGCGCTACGCCGATGCGCTGACCATGGCGGACCGGCATGTGGTGATGAAGAACGCGATGAAGGAGATCGCGCACAACCACGGCAAGGCCATCACCTTCATGGCGAAGTGGGATTTCGGGCTGGCCGGGTCATCGAGCCACATCCACATGAGCCTCGCCAAGGGCGGCAAGAACGCCTTCATCGATACGAAGGACGGGCTCGGCATGTCGGAGCTGATGAAGCAGTTCATGCAGGGGCTGCTGACCTATGCGGGCGACATCACCTATTTCCTCGCGCCCTACATCAACTCCTACAAGCGCTTCCAGGCGGGGACGTTCGCGCCGACCAAGGCGATCTGGTCATCCGACAACCGGACGGCCGGCTTCCGGCTCTGCGGCGAGAACACCAAAGGCGTGCGGGTGGAGTGCCGGATCGGCGGGGCGGACCTCAACCCCTACCTCGCCTATGCGGCGCTGATCGCGGCGGGGCTGAAGGGTGTCGAGGACAAGCTGACGCTGGAGCCGGCCTTCACCGGCGACGCCTATGTCACCGGGAAGCTGCGCGAAGTGCACAAGACGCTGCGTGACGCGATCGCCGCGATGCAGAACTCGAAGATGCTGCGCGAGGCGTTCGGCGAGCCGGTGATCGGGCACTATGTGCACACCGGCAACTGGGAGCAGTTCGAGTATGACCGGCGGGTCACCGATTGGGAGTTGAAGCGGGGGTTCGAGCGTTCATAGGAAGCGGTAGGTATCTTGTTACTATTCTTCCTGCATGATAAGTAGAGCGGCAGGAGGCGACGGATGTCCAAGTACGAGCCGCTTTATGAGCACCTGCTTTTTTCCGGGCGCGACGAGGTGACGATGTCCTTTTCGGAGATCGAGCACGTGCTCGGAAAGCCGTTGCCGGCGTCGGCGCGCAAGCACAACGAATGGTGGGCAAATAACCCATCCGGCCACAGTCAGGCAAAGGCCTGGTACACAGCCAGCTACAAGACGAAGGGCGTGAAAGTCGAAGTGGGGTCGATCACCTTCGTGCTCGATCTGCCGCATGGGGGCGGACTCATGGAGGCCAAACAAGCTGTCTATTCGGCGGCCGGGATGAAAGCGCCGCACGAGGCCGCGCCTCAGCGGGGCAAGCGGCTGCATCCCGCGTTCGGCAGCCTCAGGGGCACAACCATCGTTGCGCCGGGATATGACCTGACCGCGCCGACCAGCCGGCTGGTCGATGAGCCAGATGTTGCTTCTTGATACCTGCGCGGCGATCTGGATCACTGAGAACGAGGATCTGTCCGAAGCCGCAGTCGAGGCGATGGATGCCGCGTTTTCTGTCAGTGCGCCGGTATATGTGTCGCCGATTACGGCATGGGAGCGCGGGCTGCTGTCCGCGCATGGGAAGCTGGCATCGCCTGTGCAACCGCTCATCTGGTTCGAGCGGCTGGTCCGGGATTCCAAGCTGGCTGTAGCACCGCTTTCGCCGACGATTCTGGTCGAGTCCTCTTTCCTGCCACACCCGGTGCACCGCGATCCCGCCGATCGCATCATCATTGCGACGGCGCGGGCGCTTGACTTGACGATCGTGACGCGCGACCGACTGATCCTCGATTATGCGGCCCACGGGCACGTGCGGGCATTAGCCTGCTAATGACTTGGAGATGAAGCAGGAATGACCGACAGGGTCCAGATCGTCTCGCCCATCGATGGGCGGGTTTATGCCGAGCGGAAGGTGGCCACGGGCGCCGAGATCGACAGGGCGGTGGCGAAGACACGGCGGGCCCGTGAGGTCTGGGCCGAGGTGACGGTGAAGGAGCGGGTGAAGTTCCTCGAGCACTTCCTCGATGCGCTGCTCGGCAAGAACGAAGAGATCGTGCCGGAACTGGCGTGGCAGATGGGCCGGCCGGTGCGCTATGGCGGCGAAAAGCGCGGTGTCGAGGAGCGCTCGCGCTACATGATCGGCATTGCCGAGGAGAGCCTGAAGCCGTCGATGCGGCCGGACAAGCCGGGCTTCCAGCGCTGGATTTCGCGCGAGCCGCTGGGCAATGTGATGGTGATCGCGCCGTGGAACTATCCGTATCTGACGGCGGTCAACTCGATCGTGCCGGCGCTGATGGCGGGGAATGCAGTGATCCTCAAGCATGCATCGCAGACGCTGCTGGCGGGCGAGCGGTTCGCCGAGGCGTTTGCGGCGACGGGCATGCCCGATGGGCTGTTCCAGAACCTGGTGCTGAACCACGCCGACACCGAAAAGCTGATCGGCTCGGGCGCGATCGACCACGTCAACTTCACCGGATCGGTAGAAGGCGGGCGGCGGATCGAGCGGGCGGCGGCGGGGACTTTTGCGACGCTGGGGCTGGAGCTCGGCGGCAAGGATCCGGCCTATGTGCGGGAGGACGCCAACCTCACGCACGCGGTGGAGAACCTTGTCGATGGGTCGTTCTTCAACTCAGGGCAGAGCTGCTGCGGGGTGGAGCGTATCTACGTGCATGCCGGGGTGTATGACCGGTTCGTCAAGGATTTCGTCGAGAACGCAAGGGGTTGGACGCTGGGCAACCCGCTCGATGCCGACACCATGGTCGGGCCGATGGCGACGCCGCGCTTCGCCGATCACGTCCGCAAGCAGACGCTGGAGGCACTGCGCAAGGGCGCCAAGGCGCACCTCAATTCGAAGCATGACCTCGATGAGGAGAGCTCGCCTTATCTCGCGCCGGAGGTGCTGACCAACGTCAACCACCAGATGGCGGTGATGCGTGAGGAGAGTTTTGGGCCGGTGGTCGGCATCATGAAGGTGCGCGACGACGCCGAGGCGATCGAGCTGATGAACGACAGCCCATATGGGTTGACGGCCTCGATCTGGACCGAGGACCTCGAAGCGGCGGCGAAGATCGGCTCGAAGGTCGAGACCGGCACGGTGTTCGCCAACCGCTGCGACTATCTCGATCCGGCGCTGGTGTGGACCGGGGTCAAGGAAACCGGCAAGGGCGGCGGGCTGAGCGAGATCGGCTACGCGAACCTGACGCAGCCGAAGAGCTATCATTTGAAGGTGGTGTGAGGGTTCCTTTTCCGCGAGGTCATCCCGGCGAAGGCCGGGATCCAGCCTGAGGTGCTTCAGCAGGCAGTGGCGGACGAGAGATCTCAGGATGGGCCCCGGCCTTTGCCGGGATGACACCGTGGGTGGGGATGGCCTGGGGCCAACGATAGAGGAAGTAACATGATGACCAAGGCCAACTGGAATTATCCCACCGCCGTCCGCTTCGGCGCGGGGCGGATCAAGGAGCTGCCGGAGGCGCTGAAGGCGGCGGGGATTGCTCGGCCGCTGCTGGTGACGGATACGGGGCTGGTGAATTTGCCGGTGACGCAGAACACATTGAAATTGCTGAAGGATGCGGGCTTTGAGGTTGGCGTGTTCGCCGATGTGAAGCCCAATCCGATTTCGGCCAATGTGAACGCCGGCATCGAAGTGCTGCGCAAGGGCGGGCATGACGGGGTGATCGCGTTTGGTGGCGGCTCCGGGCTCGATACTGGCAAGGTGATCGCCTTCATGGCCGGGCAGACCCGGCCGATGTGGGACTTCGAGGATATCGGCGACTGGTGGACGCGGGCCGACCCCAAGGGGATTTTCCCGATCGTCGCGGTGCCGACGACGGCGGGCACCGGCTCGGAAGTCGGACGGGCCGGGGTGATCACCGACGAGACGACGCACACCAAGAAGGTGATCTTTCATCCGCTGATGATGCCGAAGATTGTCATTGCCGATCCGGAGCTTACGGTCGG
>JBKJMF010000198.1:0-5432 GCA_046596525.1 Devosia sp.
CATGAGCTAATCCAATCTCGGCGTCCGGATCGGCGATCTCCGGCCCGGTCTGCCATACCCCCTGACGGGCCAGCAAATCCCGCATTTTCTCGATCGCTTCGGCGAATCCACGCACCCCGAGCGCGGCGTGCAGTGCCTCCGCATTGATTTCGTGATCGCGCGTTACGAGGTCGAGCATGGCCCCAAGGAGGTTCCGCGACGTCGGCGAGGACAGTTCCAGCGACGCAAGTGATTCGAGGCGGCTGTCGGCCAGCGCCGGGTGGTTGACCAGGGTGAGCAGGATTGCCGCCTCGCGCGGCGTCGCGTCCAGCCCCCTGCCCGGCTTCAACAGCCGCGAGTTCCTCAGCGTATCCGACACCACCACCCGCGGGCTGCTTCGGCTGCCCAGCTGGTTGTTCCCGGCCCGGGGATTGCGCCGCTCGAAATTGCCACGCTGACCGTTGTTGTCCCGCCGCTCCCAGCGCTGGTTGCGCACCGGCGCGAAGAACGCCTGCAGCTTTTCGTCGAACGCCTGCATGTAGTGCCGCTTTACCGAGGTCTCGCCGATGGCATTGGCCCGCGCCCGCAACCGCGCCTCCAGCGCCGCCCGCGCCTCCGGCGTCTCCGGCACGATGCCGCCGGTCTCGATGCTCCAGATCACGTCCGACAGCGAGCGCGCCCGATCGATCACATCGGCGAACGCCCCGCGCCCCTCGGCCTTGATCAGGTCGTCCGGGTCCTGCCCCTCGGGCAACGTCGCAATCCGCACCGTCCGCCCCGGTTGCAGATGCGGCAGCACGATATCGGTGGCCCGCGCCGCCGCCCGCTGCCCGGCGCCGTCGCCATCAAAGCACAGCACGGGCTCGTCGCTCATCCGCCACAGCATTTGCAGGTGCTCATCCGTCAGCGCCGTGCCGAGCGGCGCCACGGTGCCCTCGAACCCTGCCGTCACCGCCGCGATCACGTCGAGATAGCCCTCGACCACGATCACCGACTTGCCGGCGCGCGCCGCCTCGCGGGCGGCCTGGCCGTTGTAGAGCGTCATCCGCTTCTTGAAGAGCTCGGTCTCGGGCGAGTTCAGGTACTTCGCCGGCACATCCGACGACATCGCGCGGCCACCGAAGGCGATGACCTTGCCGCGGAGATCCGAGATCGGGAACATCACGCGGTTGCGGAACCGGTCATAGGGCAGCGGCGATTCCTCGCGCACCACCACCAGCCCGGCATCCACCATCTCCTGCGCCGACACGCCGTTCGCGGCGAGGTGCTCCTTCAAGCCATTTGCGCTGTCGGGCGAATAGCCCAGCCGGAACTTCGTCTGCGCCGCTGCGCTCACCCCGCGCTCGTTGAGATAGCCGCGGGCCCTGGCCCCGATATTGTGGCTCAGCGCCGACTCGAAATACTGGGTGGCGATCTCCATCACGTCGTAGAGCGTGCGGCGCGATTCCTGCCGCGCCTCGTCGCGCTCGTCGCGCGCCGGCATCGGCACCCCGGCCATCCCGGCGAGCTTTTCCACCGCCTCGGGAAAGCTCATCCCGGCCTTCTCGGTCAGGAACCGGAAGTGGTCGCCCGACACCCCGCAGCCGAAGCAATGATAGATGCCGCGCCGGTCATCGGCGTGAAAGCTCGGGCTCTTTTCGCCATGGAACGGGCAGCAGGCCCACATGTCGCCGCGCTGCGGCTGGCTCTTGCGCTTGTCCCAGATGACGTGCTCGCCCACCACCTGCGAAATCGGCAGGCGCTGCCGGATCTCATCGAGGAAGCCGTCGGAAAAGCGCATGGGCGATAAGTAAGCGCTGACTCACGCAAAGTCAGCGGCAATGACGTTTTACACAGGCAGCCAAGGCAACCCGCCGCCTCCACGTCCGTTTCCCCGGCAGTCGCACGCCGGACACCTACATGGACATCCCCGCCCCGAGCCGTCCTGATAGCTTCTTCCGCCGTTGGATCGCTATCGCAGTGGCAACCTTCCACTCGTTTTTCCTCGAGCGAGACAATGCCCCGCGCTGTGCTGCCGTCGCCTTCTTCGGCTTCCTGTCGTTCTTCCCCGCCATCGCCACCGTCGCGCTGATCTACGGCATGGTCGCCAACCGCCAGATGGTCGCCGACACCATCGAGAGTGTCGGCTACGTCGTCCCGCAGATGGCGCAGGGGATCATTGCAGAGCAGTTGACCATGCTCGCCAGTCAGCCGCCGGTCACCCTCGGCCTCGGGCTGCTGATCACCGTGCCCTTCGCCCTGTGGAGCGGCTCGCGCGGCGTCGATTCCCTGCTCTATGCCATGTCGCGCATCCGCAATGAGCAGCCAAGGCGCGGCTTCCTCAAGTCGCTGCTCTACGCCATCGGTCTCAGCATCGGCGGCGCGGTCTTCGTGGCGCTCGCCTTGCTGGCGGTCGCTGGCCTTCCCGCCCTGATCCCGTGGCCCTCCGGCGAGGAAGTAGCGGTCCTGGCGCTCCGCTGGCCCGTCCTCCTCGGGCTCAGCGTGCTCGTCCTCGCGCTGCTCTATCGGTGGGGCCCCGATCGCCATCCGCGCAAATTCCGCCACATCTGGCCGGGCGCCATCCTTGCCTCTCTGCTGTGGCTGCTGGCGGGCGCCATCTTCTCGATCTACGTCGAGAACTGGGGCCACTACGAAACCACCTTCGGCTCGGTCTCGGCCGCGGTGGTGCTGCTGCTCTGGCTGTACAACTCGGCACAGATCCTGGTGCTCGGCGCCGCGTTCAATGCCGAGATCGAGCAGGCCGACAAGCGAGAGGCGGCAATCCCGCAGCCCGTTCGCTGACGCCATCAGGCAAGCTTGGCGTCAATGCCCCTGAGCTGCCAGGCGATGTAGAGCTGGAACAGCCCGTAGAGGATCATCAGCACGCCGACGATACTCACCAGCACCATCGCGCTGGTCAGCGGCATCACCAGCAGCAGCACGCCGAACAGCAGGTAGGCGCAGGCACTCAACACCTCCGGCCAGAACGTGCCTTCACGCAGGAGGGCACGGCCTGCGACCGTGACATAGAGCGCGAACGCCCCGATCAGGATCATCATGATCCCCACGATGATCACCAACGTCCCGATGCCGATGGACGACGCGATCATCGGGAAGGCGACGATAAGGATGCCGGCTAGGATCGCCAGCACATGTCGCGTAATCGCGACGCCGAGACGCGAACTCGTCCGGCCGCCGAACAGCAGGCCCCAGAGGCCCAGCGCCCCATCGATGATGACGATCAGCCCACCCACCCAAACCAGCGTCGCCAGCGCCAGTTGCGGCGAAATCAGTGCGAACAGTCCGCCCGCCAGCATCAGGACACCGCGGACGCCCGCGAAAATGCTCGGCCAGGGTAAGGTGCTTTCGGTCGCCATTCAGCCCTCCTCGGGGTCACACAGGCTTGCTGCTCTTTGTCTCGCCCGCCGATTTGAGCATCCGCCAGGCCAGCCCGAACAGGCCGACCGCGAAGATGATGGCGAGGATGCCCGCGAGCGTCACGAACACCAGGGCGCTGAACACCGGCCAGAACAGCAGCGCGATGCCGAACAGCACGTAGAGCGCCCCCGACAGTAGCACCGGCCAGATGCGCGCATATTGCTCGCGCTCGCGGATGATTACCCAAATCTCCATGACGCCGACGAAGATGGACTGGAATGCTACGAGGTATACGAGGAACGTTGCGGTCAATAACGTCGCCAGAAACGGCGACAGCAGGATCAGCACGCCGGTGACGATGGCGAGGATGTTGCGCACCACGTCGAACCAGAAATTGCCGGTCTTGGCGCCGCCGAAGGTCAGGCTCCACAGCCCCAGCACCCCGTCGACCAGCAGCAGTGCGCCACCCGCGATGACGAGTATGGCGAGCGCCTGGGCCGGGAAAAACACCGCATAGAACCCGGCCAGCAGCATCAGCAGGCCACGCAGCCCGGTGATCCATGCCCACCTTTTCCTGGTGTCACTTGATACAGCCATCGGTCCGCCTCCAATGTTGTTGTGACATGGGAGGTTAGCCGCTTTTCCCGCGTCGCCAAGTGCTTACTCGGGCTTTGGCACCGGTTGCTTATCCAAAGCTTGCGTCCAGCGACCCGGCATGGTCTGACGCGACCCGGATATTTTGAGGATTGCCATGCCGATCGCCATCTACGCCCTGGCGCTGGCTGCGTTTGCAGTCGGTTCGGCCGAGTTTGTCATCTCTGGCATCCTGCCGCCGCTTGCCGACGATCTGGCGGTATCGATTCCGATCGCCGGGTTGCTCGTGAGTGCTTACGCCATCGGCGTTGCCATCGGCGGGCCGGTGCTGACGGTGTTCACGTCGCGTTTCTCGCAGCGCAACGTGTTGATCTGCCTGATGATCGTCTTCTCGATCGCCCAGGTGCTGTGCGCCATCGCCCCAGATTACGGGCTGCTCCTGGCGGCGCGGCTGCTCTCCGCCTGCGCCCATGGCGTGTTCTTCGGCGCCGGCAACGTCGTCGTTGTCGCGCTGGTGCCGGCGGAGCGCCGGGGTGCCGCCTTCTCGTTGTTCATCGGCGGCATCACTGTCGCCAACCTGCTGGGGCTGCCGGGCGGCTCGGCCATTGGGTTGCATTTCGGCTGGCGCGTGCCATTCCTCGCCGTGGCGGCGCTCGGCGCCATCGCCGCGCTCGTGCTGTTCCTGAAGGTGCCCGACACAAGGGTGGCCGGCGAACGCCACGCCAGCTTCCGAGAACAGGTTCGCGAACTGCGCCACCAGGAAGTCTGGCTGTCCTACCTAACCATTGCGCTGGTGATGGTGGGCGCCCTCGCCTTCGGCACCTTCCAGGTGCCGATCATGCTGAACGTCACCCGGCTTCACCCCGATATCGTCCCCGTCTACCTGCTGATCGGCGGCCTGGGCTCGGTGCTCGGCATCTATCTCGGCGGCCGCGGCACCGACTGGAAGCCGATGCCGACGCTGATCACGGTGCTGCTGCTGCAGGCGCTGCTCTATTTCACCATGCTGTTTGCCATGCATGACAAGGTCTGGATGACGGTGAACCTGCTCGGCACCTCGATCCTCGGCTTCGCCTTCTCCACTCCGCTGCAGGCCCGCGTCCTCACTGCCGTGCAGTCGGCGCCCAACCTCGCCTCGTCGCTGATCTCGACCGCCTTCAACATCGGCATCGCCGGCGGCGCCTTCATCGGCGCCATGCTGCTGAGTTCAGGCGTCAGCTATGCGGACATTCCCGCGGTCGGCGTCGTCACCAGCTTGCTTGCGGCAGGCACCGCCAGCCTGTCGTGGTGGCTGGAGCGGCGCCGCAACGTCGAGGCAGCCGCCTAGTTGTCGAAGCTATGAAGGTTGTTCATTCGGGGAGGGACTGAGAAGCTGGGGTTGCAAAGCCAACCAACCTTCAGCGGAGTTCCCCGAATGAACATCCACAAGAATGCGCGTCTGACGCCATCGGGTCGAGTGCTTTTGGTTGAGCGGATCGAACAGGGCTGGCCGGTTGGTGAGG
>JBKJMF010000287.1:0-5069 GCA_046596525.1 Devosia sp.
GCGGGTCGTCCTGGCGGTGGCGGTCGATGAGGCTCTTGTCCGGGTCGCCCAGGTAACCCTTGATGCCGACCCGGAAGCTGTAGGCGCCGGTGTCGTAAGCGCGGACTTCGCCGACACCCGACAGCGGGAAGCCGAGGCCGCTGAACTGGTATTCGGTGGCGAGCTTCAGCGACTCACGCCCGAGGATCGACGCGCCGCCGAGGCTGAGGCGCCAGTCGTCGGTCGGATAGAAGGCGATGTCGCCGATGGCGAAGAAGCCGTTTTCATCCGGCATCAGGATGTCGTCATAGTCGATCGCTGCCCAGCCGGCCCAGCCTTCGAGGCTGATCCGGTCGAGGTACAATTCGGCTTCCGGACCAACCGCCGCGAGGCGCGAGCCATCGGCGAAGACGACGCCGGCGGTGACGCCGAGCAGGTAAGACGACGGATCGCGAGTGAAGGCGTGGAGCGCGCCACCGAACGACCAGCTGTCGTCGATATTGCCGATCGACACGTCGCCCTGCACGCCGAAGCGCTCGCCGATAGGGACCGACAACGAGGCGCCACCGCGGAAGGTCGCAGTTTCGGGGTCGCTGATGGCGCCGAAATCGAGCTCCAGCTTGCCGTTGATGCCCGAAACGGCCGGCAGAACCAGGTCGACATATTGGTCGGCAACCGGCTCTGGTGAGAGAATCAATAGGTCAGCGGCACTCGCCGCGTAGCCGAATGGAATCGAAAACACGCTGGCCAGCAGCGCTGCTTTAGTGGCCCGTACAATTGACATGATCCGCCCTCAACAACCGGACGGACACTTGCACTGCAGTTTAACACTGACAAGACGGCTGTCGTATTTACTAAGAGATTTGATCAGCCCCGTTGCCGAATTGCTGCAGGGTCCCAAGATGATAGCGGCCTATCCAAGGCCCCGACGGCTCGCTAAAACGGGCGCGTTGCAGGGGATTTCACATGGCCGAACGCACCTTCGATTTCATCATCTGCGGCGGCGGGTCGGCGGCGTCGGTCGCGGCGATGCGGCTGGTGCGCGACTATGGCTTCTCGGTGCTGATGATCGAGCGCGGACCGCGCTCCACCAACCGGATCATGGCGATGCCGGCCGGCTACATGAAGTACCTGGCGCAGGACACCTTCCTCGAAATGCACAAGACCGTGCCGCAGCCGCAACTCGGCGGCCGCGCTCCGATCGTGCCGGTGGCCAAGGCGCTCGGCGGCGGCAGCTCGGTCAACGCTATGGTCTACATGCGCGGCCAGAAGGAGGACTATGACAGCTGGGCGGCCGGGCTCGGCAATGCCACCGAGTGGTCGTACGCGGACATGCTCGGGCACTTCAAAGGCCTCGAGCGCAACTCGCGCTTCAACGACCAGTATCACGGTATCTCGGGGAACCTCCGCGTCTCGGACCCCGGCCATATCTCCGACACCACCGAGGATTTTCTCCTCGCCGTGCAGGGGCTGGGCCACCGCTACAACCCGGATTTCAACGGCGAGCGGCAGAACGGCGTTGGCATCATGCAGCACACCTATGGCCAGTGGGGCCGCTACAAGCAGCGCTCGGACGGCAAGAAAGCCTTTCTCGACCCGCTAGCGCACGACAAGCGGCTGGTGATCGTCACCGACGCCCGGGTCGATCGCATCCTGGTCGAGAACGGCCGCGCCGTCGGCGTCGCCTATACCCGCGACGGCGATGCGCATGAGGCGCGCGCCGATCGCGAAGTGCTGGTCGGCGCCGGCACCTACAACTCGGCCAAGCTGATGATGCTATCTGGCATCGGCCCAGCCGACCACCTCGGCGATTTCCAGATCCCGGTGGTTGCCGATCTCCCGGGCGTCGGCTCGAACCTGCAGGATCACCACGAGGTCCCGGTAATCGCCACCACCAAGGGCAAGTCCGGCTATTTCGGCGAGGGCAAGGGCTGGCCGATGCTCCGCAATGGCCTCCAATACATCCTGTTCAACTCCGGGCCGGTCACCACCACTGGCATCGAATCCTGCCTGTTCTACGATCCGGATGGCGGCGAGCGCCCGACCATCCAGCTCTACTGTGCGCCGATCGTCTATCAGGACCGCGACGTGGCGAAGGCCAAGCCGACCTGGGGCGTCACCTTCACCTCGTGCCTGCTCCGCCCCAAGGCGCGCGGCACGGTCCGGCTGCGCTCCGCCGATCCGGCGGCGCAGCCGGTGGTCAACTGCAACTTCTTCGGCGATCCCGACGATCTTCGGCTGACGCTGAAATCGATGCGGTTCGCACGCCAGATTCTCGGCGCCGAGCCGTTCCGCTCGAAAATCAAGGAAGAGATCCTGCCCGGCCCCGGCGTCACCGATGATGAAGGCCTCACCCGCTTCGCCCAGGAGACGGTCAAGACCAACTACCACCCCTCCGGCTCATTGAAGATGGGCCGCGACGACGATCCGATGGCAGTAGTCGATGCCCGGCTCCGTGTCCGTGGCGTCGAGGGCCTGCGCGTCATCGATTGCTCGATCATCCCGGCCATCCCCTCGGCCAATACCAACGCCGCCGCCATGGCCATCGGCTCGAAGGCGGCGACGCTGATCGCGGAGGACTACGGCCAGTGATCGAGACCGTCGAACTCCCCGAGATGATCGCCATCGGCGTCCTCGTCGAAGCCCACTGGAACGACCTGCCGCGCGCCATCCCCGCCGCGTGGACGCGGCTGTTCGAGACCGATACCGGCGCCACGTCCTTCCTGGAGGTGTCGATCTCGCGCGAGCACGGCGTCTATCGCGAGCTGGTCGGCTACCTCGCTGCGAAGAAATCCGATATCCCCGACGGCATGACGCGCATCATCATCCCAGCGCAGCGCTACCTGCGGATCATCCATGACGGCCCGCTCGTGGAAATCGCCGCCGGCTTCGAGAAGCTCTATGCGCATGCCGCCGTCGCGGGCCTGCGCGCCACCGACTACAAGCTCGATTTCGGCTATGTGCCGGGCCTGCCGCCGGGCCGACACGAATTGCACGTGGCACTTGAGCCGGAGCCGCTGCGGCTCGCATAGGTTCCGGTTCAGCCATCGTTCAGCCACGCTTCATCAACAAGGCAATCACGCAGCGCTTTCGAGGCACTTGAGATGTACCAGCCCCCAGCCTTCCGCGAGACCGACGTTCCGACCCAGCAGGCGTTCATCGCCGCGCACCCGCTCGGGCTGCTGATCTCGGGCGGCGACGGCGTCCTCGCCAACCCGATCCCCTTCATCCTCTACCCGGACGAAGGCCCGTTCGGCACGCTGCGCTGCCACCTGTCGCGCGCCAATCCGCAGTGGCAGGCACTGCAGCAAACCCCTGAAGCGCTTGTGGTTTTCCAGGGCACCGAGCATTACGTCACGCCCTCGTGGTACCCGCAGAAAGCGGTCGATGGCAAAGTCGTGCCGACCTGGAACTACGCCATGGTGCAGGCCCGGGGCACCGCCCGGATCATCGAGGACGCAGCCTGGCTCCACGCCAACGTCTCCGCTCTCACCGACCAGCACGAGGGCCATCGCGCCAGGCCATGGGCGGTCAGCGACGCGCCGGATGCGTTTATCGCCAGTCAGATCAAAGGCATAGTCGGTATCGAGATCGCCATCAGCGCTCTCGCCGGCAAGTTCAAGGCGAGCCAGAACCGCGCACTGGCCGACCGCGCCGGCGTTGCCGAAGGGCTGCTGTCGGAAGCCGATGGCGAGGCCGCACCGATGCGCGAACTGGTGAAGGCCCGCGGCGGCGTCTGAGCCGCCGTGCCGCGCACCGCCACCGGCTTAGCCGATCGCCAGCCGCAGCAGCGTCGTCAGCGTCGCCACATTGGCCGAGGGCGAGGCATAGCGGTGCGCCGCATAGTAGCCGAGCAGCGCCAGGTACAGCCCCTCGGCGTGGCGCTGCGCCATTTCCGGCGCGTGGCCCAGCGCCAGTAGCTCGTCCCTAAGATAGTCGACGCGCCGAGCATCCACTGCGCGCACCCGTGCCGCAGCCGCCTCGTCCTGCGCCGCCCAGGCGCGCAGCGCTCCCTCTACGGCCGACACAGCGGCGCCATGCACATCGAAGCGCACCGCCTCCTCGAGCACGGCGTGCAATCGCTCGGCGGGGCTCGCGAGGTGCGCCGCCATGGCGATCACCTGCTCCGTGCCCTCGTCCTCCCAAAGCGTCAGGATGGCGTCGAGCAGGTCGGCACGATCGCGAAAGTGCCAGTAGAACGAGCCCTTCGAGGTCTTGAGCTGCCGTGCCAGCGCCTCGACCCGCACGCCGTCAATCCCAACGTTGCCGAGCGCCGCGGTGGCGGCGATGGTCCAGCCCATCCGGGTCAGGCTGTCGGCCTTGCTCAAATCCAGCTCCTCGGCTGCGGCGCGCCGTCGCATCCATACGCTACCGTATGGACAGCATCGCGGCGAAGCCGATACATACGCACCCGTATGGTCGACTGCAATCCGCGAAAGGATCGAACATGACCACGGCAGCCGTGCATCCCAAGGCTCACCCGAGTGGCTGGCGCCTCGCCGCCTGCGCCATCCGCATCGAGTTCGGCGCCCTGCGCCTTGCCGCAATCGTCATCGCGGCCACGCCGCGCCCCAAGGTTTAGGAGGATCGAATGCTGAAATGGGCTGGATACTTGATGATCGGCATGGGGATACTCCACATGCTGGTGCTCGGCATGGACGCGCTGCCGATGCTGCCCTCATGGCTGACGGGGAGCCTCTGGACCCTCGAACACTGGCAGCCGGTGATGACGCAAAGTCCAACCGTGCTGGCCGGCAACGCGGTGTTCCACTCGACGCTGGGCAGCTTCGCGCTGCCGATGATCGTCTTCGGTTTCCTGGTGTTGTGGATGGACCGGCGCAGGCTGGTGCCGCCGGCGTTTGTCGGCTGGGGCATTGGCGCATGGGCGCTGCTGGCCGGGCTGGTGATGGAACCGAGCGGCTATCCGCTCGGGCTCATCCCGGCGGTGCTGCTGGTGCTCGCAGCACGGCGGGCGGCAGCGGCGTAGCCCGTTCCGCACCGCAGTGGATGGTGCTATCATGCCGCCAGCCGGAGCCTCTGCACTTGGCCCGGCATTGTTGACGGGAGGCCTCGTATGCAAGGTATCCGCC
>JBKJMF010000252.1:0-3705 GCA_046596525.1 Devosia sp.
CAGGCGCACGAAGCTGCCATCGGCGACGGCGCTTTCGAGGGCGGCGAGGAACTGGTCGATCTTGGGGAGGCTGGTATCCATCACCGGCATATAGGCCGAGCCGGGCGAAAACGCTACTCCGCCCCTAGGTCGACCTTGCCCAGCACGTCTTTCACCTTGGTATTGATCTGGTCGAGCGAGTACGGCTTGGGCAGGAACTCGACGCTCTGGTTGTCGGCGATATCCTGCCGGACGTTTTCCTCGGCATAACCGGAGACGAAGATCACCTTCAGTTCGGGCATCCGCTCGCGCACCTTGGTGAGCAGCGTCGGGCCGTCCATTTCGGGCATCACCACGTCCGAGATCATCAGGTCGATCTTGTAGTCGAGCTCTTCCAGCACATCGAGCGCCTCTTGGCCCCCTTCGGCCTCGAACACCTCGTAGCCGGTGGTCCGCAGCGCCCGGGCGGAGAAGGCGCGGACGCTGTCTTCGTCCTCGACGATGAGGATGCGCTCGTGGCCGGTGAGGTCCTTCACCTGGGCGACCACCTGCTTGACCGGCACGTCGCTCTCGTTGGGGATGTAGCGCGGCAGGAAGATGCGGAAGGTGGTGCCCTTGCCGACAACGGAGTCAGTGTAGATGAAGCCCGATGACTGCTTGACGATGCCGTAAACCGTGGAAAGGCCGAGGCCAGTGCCCTTGCCGAGTTCCTTGGTGGAGAAGAACGGCTCGAAGATCTTCTCAAGGATTTCCGCGGTCATGCCGGTGCCAGTGTCTTCCACCTCGATCAGCACGTAGTCAGCCGGCGGCATGCCGGTATAGGTGAAGCCCTGGGCTTCCTGCTCGGTGACGTTGCGGGTGCGGAGCGTGATAGCGCCGCCGTTCGGCATGGCGTCACGGGCGTTGACCACGAGGTTGACCACCACCTGCTCGAGTTGCACCAGGTCGGCCTTCACCGGCCAGACGGCCGCGGAGTGTTCGACATCGAGGGTGATTTGCTCACCGATCAGGCGCTTCAGCAGCACCGTCAGGTCGTCGAGATGCCCCGGCACTTCCAGCACTTGCGGACGCAGGGTCTGGCGGCGCGAGAACGCCAGCAACTGGCGTGTGAGGCCCGCAGCGCGGTTGGCGCTGTTCTTGATCGACATCAGGTCGGCGAAGGACGGGTCGCCCGGCTTGTGCTTCAGCAGCAGCAGGTCGGTGAAGCCGATGATGGCGGTGAGCACGTTGTTGAAATCGTGCGCGACGCCGCCGGCGAGCTGGCCGACGGCCTGCATCTTCTGACCCTGTGCGAACTGCGCCTCGAGCTTGCGCTGCTCGCTCATGTCGAGGGCGTAGACGTTGATCCGCTCGGCGGCGCCTTCGGCTTCCTCGGAACTGGAGACGTAGAGACGCACGGCGTGGTCGCTGCCGCGGGTCAGCGTCGCATCGACCGGCTCGATCTCGGAGCGGCTGGCCAGCGCTGCGGTGACCGCCTTGGCAAAGGCGTCGCGGCTGCCTTCGGCGATCAGGTCAGCCATCGGCTGCATGTCGATCGATTGCTCGCCGCCGGCCCAGTCGAAGATGCGGCTGAACGGCGCGTTGGTGCGGATGATGCGGCCGGAACTGTCCAGCGTCGCGATGGCGAACGGCGTGTCGTTGAAAAAGCGCGAGAAGCGGACTTCCGAGGCGCGGAGGGCCTCTTCCTTGTCGGCGCCCTGGCGGCGATCGAGTACCAGCGTACGGGTCTCGCCCAGCTCGCCATCGGTGAGGCGGGCGGCACGGTGCATCAGGCGCACCGGGAAGCTGGTGCCGTTGCGGCGGACGAGGTCGATATCGATGATCTCGGTGCGGATTTCGCCGTCCGAGCGGCCGCGCATCAGGAGGCTGGCGCCATCGCCGCGCACGATCTCGTCGAGCCGAATGGCGGTGGATTCGAATTCGGCGAGGTCGTAGCCGAGCCAGTCGGCCAGCGTCGAGTTGAGGTACTGCACCCTGCCCTTCGCGTCGGCGGAAAAGAAGCCGGCCGGTGCGTGGTCTAGGTAGTCGATAGCGCGCTGCAGTTCGAGGAAGGCGTTGTCCTGCCGCTCGCGGTCGCGGGTGATGTCCTCGACGGTCCAGAGGACCAGAGGCTTGCCGCCTTCATCGATGGTCGGCAGTGCGCGGACGCCGACGCGATACCAGAACGGCTTGGTCGACCCGCCGACTGAGCCACCAAGGCCGCCGATGATGCGGATGTCCTCGATCGCGGGGCGGCCGTCGCGGGCGGCGCGGGCGAGCCGGTAGACCGCCTCCGACGCTTCGGGCTCGCCGGCGAACAGCCGTGGCACCGAGACCGGCACACCGTCTGTCAGGCCGCCGGCAAACTCGCCGTAGTGTGCGTTGACGTAGCTGATCTTGCCTTCGCGGTCGGTGACGATCGCCCCGAACGGTAGGCTGTCGACCACGGCGCGGCTGAGCGTCTGGGTGTCCTCGCTGGCCGAGAAGCGGAACAGGCCGGCCGCGATGGCGAACAGGCAGAAGACGCCGACGACTGCGAGGAGGCCGAGGAACACCAGGATCAGGTCGGCCGGGATGCGGTCGCCCATCGTCGCCAGCAATACGGCGCCGATGATGAAGAACCCCGCCAGCGCGATGACGCGCCACAAACCGGCACTGCTGCGGCCCCGGTTCATCAGCGGATTGGGATAGTTGTCCTCGTCGAGCGGCAGAGGTGCCATGCGCTGGTGGTGCCCCGGGGAAAAACGTGCCGAATCGGCCTTCTCAAGGTCTAGCAAAGCCACAAGTCGGTTGGGTAGCGACAAAGGCGTTATCCCCGACACGCAGGGCAGATTTGTCGAGGATGCTCAAGCAACTCGCTTGCGGCTAGTTCGCCGGCTTCCAGCCGCCCTTGCCCTGCTTCAGCCGCATCACGAAGCCGATGACTTCGGCGACGGCCTTGAAGTGCTCGGCCGGGATGGTGTCGTCGATATCCATCGAGGCGTAGAGCGCGCGGGCCAGTGGCGGGTTCTCGATGATCGGGACGTCGTGTTCCTTGGCAAGTTCGCGGATGCGGAAGGCGATGGCGTCGGCGCCCTTGGCAACGCATTGCGGGGCGGCCATCTCGCTGTCGTATTTCAGCGCCACCGCGAAGTGGGTCGGGTTGGTAATGATCACGGTTGCCTGCGGCACGGCCGACATCATGCGCTTGCGGCTGCGCTCCATGCGGACCTGCCGGATCCGGCCTTTGACCTTCGGGTCGCCTTCCTGCTGCTTGTACTCGTCGCGGGTCTCCTGCACCGTCATCTTCAGCCGGTTCCACCAGCGGGCGCGCATGTAGACGTAGTCGGCGATGGCGACCATGGCGACCACCGCCAGCACGGCGCCGAAGATATTGAGGCTCAGGTCCATGAACTCGGCAGCGATCATCGCCGGCTCGAGCTGGATCATCATCTCGAGACTGTCGATCTTGGGCGCCAGCACGAACCACAGCACCGCGGAGACCACCGCGAGCTTCACCAGCCCCTTGGCGAAATTGACCAGCGCCTCGGTCGAGAACAGGCGCTTGGCGCCCTCGATCGGGTTGATCTTCGAGAATTTCGGTTTGATCGGATCGAGCGAGAGCAGCGGCCGGTGCTGGATCAGGTTAGCGGCAATGCCGAAGGCGGCGATAACGATCGACGGCAGGATGGCGACGAGCAGCATCGAGGTCGAGAGGTTCCCCCAGAACGCGGCGAGCGCCTGGCTACCAACCTCGAACTTCTCGGC
>JBKJMF010000325.1:0-3564 GCA_046596525.1 Devosia sp.
AAGGCTGCGGTCCAGGCCAGCGCGGTCTTCCACAGCTGCGGCAGGCCGAGGCGGTAGGCGGGGATGCCGTGCATACGTGCGAGGCCGATGAACAGCTGCGCCACCGCGACCACGCCGAGCGTCGTGACAACACTGAGCAGCGTGTCGCCGCCATTGAGGCCGAACAGCGCCACCCCGGTGGCGGTCAGCACGGCGATCTCGAACACCTGCGCCACGCCGACGATCACCGACGGTGGATAGGTGGGCTCGATCGGCTGGTCGGCAATCGCCGCGGCCAGGTCGCTCAGCCGTGTCGGGCCGGCCTCGGCTTTGGGCGGGTGGGCGACGTGCTCGAGTACGGCTTGCTTGGGATCGAGATGGAACATCTGGGGCGGCTCTTGGGTGGGGCTCTTGTCGTTCGGGCGGACTCTAGGGCGAGAGCGGTGAAGACTCGGTGAAACCGGCATTTCGCCGCGTGGCGATGACCTGCCGGTAGAGCGCTTCGATCTGATCGGCCATGTGGGCGATGGAGAAGCCGGCGCGGATGTGGGTGAGACGCGTCTCGGCCTCGCGGACTGCGGCGTCAGGATCGTCGAGGGCGGATTGCATGGCACGGCGAAGGGCGGGAGCGTCAGCGGCCGGAAGCAGGCTTGGGGCGGTCGGCCCGAAGATTTCGCTCACGCCGCCGACATCGGTGGCGATCACCGGCCGGCCGGCAGCGGCGGCCTCGAGAATGACGTAAGGCAGCGACTCGGCGAGCGATGGCACCACGGCGACGCGGCCAAGCTGCAGCGTCGGCCGGGCCGGCTTGACGCCCAGCAGCGTTACTCGATCGACAAGTCCGAGGCGGACGATCTGCGCCTTTATCGCATCGAGGTCGGGCCCGCCGCCGGCCATCACCAGCGTTGCGGGGCGCCCGCCCGGGGCGCGGACGGTCGCCAGTGCTTCGAGCAGATAGGTGACGCCTTTGACGGCGCGGAACTCGCCGATGAAGACGAAATCGGCCGCGTCGGGGCCCGGCGTGATCGGCTCGAACTCCGACGGCATCAGACCGTTGTGGATCACCGGGCCGGGGCAAGAGGGTTCGGCGATCTGCGAGACGTAGGCCGCCTGAGCGAAGGCGCTCTCGAACACGATGGCGTCGGTGGCGCCGATCAACGCGCGCTCGATCAGACGGAACGCGAGTCCCGCCGGGGAGCCCGGCTTGTAGTTCAGCACGCCGCCATGCGGGGTGTAGAGCGAGACGCGCTGCTTCGCGCCGATCCGTGCCAGCCGCGCGTTGAGGCCGCCCTTGGCGCCGTGGCCATGCAGCACGTCGATCTGCAATTCGTCGGCAAGCCGCCGGACCTTCAGCGGCGTGGTGATATCCTCGGGCCCGAAAACCCGCGGGATCGGCAGCGAGTGGATGCCGAGCGGGGCGAGCGGCCGGAGCTTGCTGAGCCGCTCCTCGGTCAGCGCATCGGTGTGGAGACTGTCGGCGACGATTCCGATCTGGTGGCCGCGCGCCGCCAGTTCATGCGTCAGGTCGTAGACATGCCGGAACAGGCCGCCGACCGGGGCGCGGAGGATCTGGAGGATGCGGAGTGGGGCGGAAGTGCTGGACATGGTCCACCGTTAGGCGGGCCGGGGTTTCCGAACCCTTTAGAGCCAGCGCTCCGACACTACGATGGTATCTCCCGGGTAAATCGGGAAGTCGAGGTTCACCGATCCCTTCACCATCTGGTTGCCCTGGCGGCGGTAGACGATGGCCTTGCCGCGGTCCGCCGTATCGGAGAATCCACCGGCCGTGCTGATCGCGGCGCGCACGGTCATCCCATAGACGTAGGGGAACTGGCCGCCGGTCTTGACTGCGCCCTGGATGAAGAACGGGCGGTAAGTCTCTATTTCGACTGCAACACTCGGCTCGCGGATATATCCCGCGGCAAGGGCGGCGGTGATCGACGCGGCCGCCAGCTGGGTGGTCTTGCCCCGTACCTTCACAGAGCCGACCAGCGGCAGGGCGAGAGCGCCGCCGTCGTCCACCTGATAGCTCTTCGAAAGCTCGGCCTCGCCATAGACGCTGACCCGGACGACATCGCCGGTATCCAGCGCGTACGGGCCCTTCACCTCGACCAGATAGGTCGACGGCCGGCCGTTCATGGCGCAGGCAGCGAGGGGCACAAGCAGCAATATGAGGAGGAGACGCAGCCAGCGCATGGCTATTCCTGGAACCTGATCAGGACGCCAGTGTCGCGGGGCTATGGTTAACATTCTGCTTAGAAAACCGCTGTTTGGGTTTCACTCTGCGAGCGGCTTAACCGAATGCTTACCACGTTGGTCCATAGCTCTGGGGTGTAGCTAGTGAGGGCGGGCGAGTGAGTTCGGATTTCGAGCGCGCCGAAGACATGCGGATGGACGTGGGGGCGCTGGTCGCCGCCGTGCTGTCGCGCGGCCTGCGCATCCTGCTCGTCACCGTCCTGCTTCTGGTCGCGACGGCGGCGGTCCTGCTGCTGCTTCCCAAGAGCTACGAATCGTCGGCGAGCCTGCTCGTCGAGGCGCGTGACAACATCTACACGCGTGCCGCCATGGAGGCGCCGAGCAGCGGCAATTCGGTAAACACCGAAGCGCTGATGTCGAGCCAGATCGAACTGATCAAGTCGCGCGACCTGCTGCTCGAAGTGGTCGATTCCGAGAACCTCCGCTCGGTGCCCGAGTTCTCCAACGCCGGCTTCTCGCCCATCGGTTTCGTGATGCGGCTGATCGGGCGTGGCCCCGAGCAGCGCAGCGTCGACGAAACGGTGCTTGGCAATCTCGCCGACCGCATGACGGTGATCCGTGAGCGCGATTCCGCGGTCATTTCGATCTTTGTGCGCTCGACCGATGCCGAACTCGCGGCCCGTGTCGCCAACGCGATCGCCGCCGCGCATGTGAAGCGTCGTGGCGCCCAGTCGCTGACCGATACGGCCGATGCCACCGTGTGGCTGCAGGAGGAGATCGACAAGCTCCGTCCCCAGGTGAGCGCCGCCGAGACCGCCGTCGCCAACTACAAGGTCGACAACGACCTGTTCATCGGCACCAACAGCGTCCCGGTGAACGACCAGCAACTGACCCTGGTCAGCACGCAGATCACCGAGGCGCAGCAGCGCAAGAACGATGCGCAGGCGCGCTCGCAGGTGATCCGCGGTCTGCTCGCCTCCGGCCAGTCGCTCGATGGCATCAACGATGTGCGCAACTCGGTGGTGATCCAGAGCCTCTTACAGACCAAGGCCAACCTGCAGGCCGAGCTGGCGCAGCGCTCGACGACGCTGCTTTCCAACCATCCGACCATCAAGGCGCTGAAGGCGCAGATCGGCGAACTCACCAAGCAGATCGCCAGTGAGGCGGATCGTGTGGCGGATTCGCTCGAAGCAGAGGCCAAGGTCGAGGCGGACCTCGAGCAGCGGCTGCGCGACGATCTCACCCGTGCCAAGCTGACGGCAGGCGACGCCACCAAGGGCACCGTGACGCTCGATAGCCTCGAGCGCGAGGCCAAGGCACAGCGCGACCTGCTGGAGAACTATCTGGCGAAATATTCCGACGCCGTGTCGCGCACCGCCTCCAGCTCGG
>JBKJMF010000447.1:0-11089 GCA_046596525.1 Devosia sp.
ATGTCCATGTCTTCCCAGCGCTTCAGCCACTCGGGCTCGCGGGCAGGCAGCCCGGCGCGCATCGGAAACTCGGTCTCGGGCAGGAAAAGCGTCGCGCTGTAATCGGTATCCGCGCCGCTCGAAAGGGTGTCGTTCATATTGAATGTTCAACTTCAGGTTGAATGTTTGCGGGGCTTTTAACAGCGCAGCGGTATGGGCGAAAGGGCGTTGTGCCGACCGATAGAGACGGCCCCCTCCCATCCTCCCCCATGAAGGGGGAGGTGCCGCATCCAGTGTTTGGCACGATCCAGCCACACCCTCGACCCTTCACCTCCCCCTTCATGGGGGAGGCCGGGAGGGGGCCGTCTGCCGATGGAAGGCTAGCGAAAAAACCCGAGCTTCTCGTCGAGTTCCGACACCGGCAACGTCGCCTGCAGCAGGTGCCTTGCCTGCGCGGCGTCGTTGTTCACCGCGGCGATCAGTTCGTCGAGGCCGGCGAACTTCACCTGGCCGCGGACGCTGCCGAGCAGGGCCACTTCCAGCGTCTCGCCGTAGATGTCCTCGTCGAAATCGAAGATCCAGGTTTCGAACGGCGGGCGCTCGTTGTTGAACATCGGCTTGCCGTAGCTGGCGACGCCATCGAGCAGGCGCCCGTTGAGCTTGGCGCGCACGGCGTAGACGCCCTGCAGCAGGCCGAAGCCGGTGGGGCTCGCGACGTTGGCGGTGGGGAAGCCGAGTTCCCTGCCCCGCTGGTCGCCCTTCACCACGACGCCCGAGAGGAACCAGTGGTAGCCGAGCAGTTGCGCGGCGTCGGCGACATGGCCCTCGCCGAGCAGCGCGCGAATGCGGGAGGACGAGATGTGGTCGTCGCCCTCATCGAGCATATCGAGGATTTCGACCTCGAAGCCGTGGCGAATGCCGGCGTCCTTGAGGAAGTCCGGGGTGCCCTGGCGCTTGTAGCCGAAGTGGAAGTCTGCACCGACCGAGACGCCGCGCACGCCGAGCGCACCGACGAGGAAGCGGGTGACGAAATCCTCGGCTTCGATGTGGGAGAACTCGAGCGAGAAGGGCATCACCACGATGCCGTCGAGCCCGAGCGCCTGGGCGATCTCGGCCTTCTGGTCGGCATAGGTAAGGCGAAACATGAAGGGGGCCGGCGCGAACACGTCGCGCGGGTGCGGCTCGAAGGTCAGCACGAGCGCCGGCACGCCGAGCGCTGCGGCGCGCGCCTTCATGGCCCGGAACACATGCTGATGACCGCGATGGCAGCCGTCGAAATTGCCGATCGCGACCATGGCGCCGCGAAGCGACGCCGGAACCTGGTCGAGGCCAGCGAGCCTGATGAAGCCGCTCAAATTCGTACCCGCCCTGAGAGTGATGGCGATATGGCAAGAAACCGGATGGGTTGCAAGGCGGCTAAGGTTGGGGGCTGGTATGCGAACAGATGCGATGTCTCAGTCTTCATCTCCCCCTTGGCGGGGAGAAAGCGAAAACTTCGGCTTAGCGCAGCTAAGTCTTAGTTTTCGCAAGAGAGGGGGTAGTGGGAGCCATTGTGCCCTCCATGATCCCCTCTCTTGCGATTTCTAGGACTTAGCGAAGGGCTAAGCCCAAGAAATCGCTTTCTCTCCCGCAAGGGGAGAGATGAAGAAAAGGGGAAGGAGTAGCTACCAGCTCAGCCTTGGCATGAACCCTGCCACATTCGCCCCGCTCGGCCCCACCAGCGCCCGTATCGCATCCGGGTCGACCTTGCCGAAGGCGTCGAGCTCGGCGGCGTGGATGGAGCCGGTGACGAACAGCAGGTCGAGCCCAGCGCCGGCGGCGCCGATGGCGTCGGTGCGGACCGAGTCGCCGATGGCGAGGATGCGGGTGCGGTCGACGGGGTGGCCGGCGGCTTTTTCGGCGAGGCGCAGGGCCTCGGTGTAGATCGGCTTGTAGGGCTTGCCAACCATGACGATCATGCCGCCGCGCGCTTCGTAGAGATCGGCGAGTGCGCCGCCGCAGTAGATCAGACGGTCGCCGTGCTCCACCACCCGGTCGGGGTTGGCGGCGATCAGCGGCAGGTTGCGGCTGAGCCAGAGCGTGATGCGGTCGTTGTACATGTCCGGCGTGTCGTCGTCGGTATCGAGGTCGGTGACGACGACGGCGCGGGCGTTCTCGGCGGCGCCGATAGTGATATCGAGGCCTTCGAACAGGCTGTCGTTTTCCTTGGGCGGGCCGACATAGTGGACGGTCTTGCCGCGATAGCCTTCGAGGATGACGCGGGTGGCGTCGCCGGAGGTCACCACGTCGTCATAGGCTTCGCGCGAGACGCCGAAGCCGTCCATCATCTCGATGATCGGGCCGTGGGGGCGCGGGGCGTTGCTGATCAGGACGACGCGGCCGCCGCCGCGGCGGTAGTTCACCAGCGCGTCGACGGCAGTCGGGTGGGCGACGATGCCGTTGTGCACGACGCCCCAGATGTCGCTCAACACCACATCGTAGCGGGAGGCGATCTCGCTCAGTCCATCAAGTGCTTGCATAGACGTTCCAGTATTTTAGGCTTGCGCCTCGACACGGCGCTCAGGGTCGCGCGGGCGCTCGACCACGAGGTCGGGGCGCACCGGGCCGGGCCGGCCGATATGCGGGCCCTGCACGAGGCTAATGCCATCCTCGAACAGGCTGAGCAACTGCTGCTCGTCGATTACTCCGGTGGCGCAGAGCCCGATCTCGAAGCGCTTGGCATAGGGCGCGATATCGGCGGTGTGGAAATCGGTGAAGGTCTGCGGCTGCGACAGGAAGCGGGTGGCATCGAAGCGCACCGAGCCGAAGCCGAGCCCCTCGAGCTCGGCGAAATCGAAGCGCAGCGAGGTGGCGTCGGTGAGGACGAACCCGGCGCCGGCCTTGCGGAACTCGTAGAGCGCGCGCTTTTCGGTGGGGCCGAGCGGCTTCCATTCGGTCTGGCGGATGGCGAAGTTCAGCGATGAGGTGATGGCCTGGTTGGCGACCAGCGTCGCGGTGACCTGCTCCAGCGCCTTCTTGTCGAGAATGGTGGCGCGGCCGAGCGGCAGGAACAGCCGGATCGGCTCGCCCGAGGTTTTGGCGCGCCGCGCGATGGTCACCGCCTCTTCGAGCGCCATCGCCTCGATGCGGCGGATCAGGTCCTCGCCGCCGCGACGCGGCATGAAATCGGGGGCATCGGCGAGGCCGCCGGCATCCTGCATCAGGCGCGGCACGAGGTCGTAGCCGAGGGGTTTGCGGGCCGGCAGCAGCACAATCGGCTCGATATGGAAGACCAGCCGGTTGGCATCGAGCGCCGCGCGGAGTTCGGCTTCCGGAATCAGCGGATCGAGGAAGATGTCGTCGTCAGGCGGCGGCGGTTCGTCGACGATGACACCGCGGACCGAGCCGCCATCGGCACGGCGCGCCTCCTCGAATTCGGCGAGGGCCTCGGCGAGCTGGCGCGTGACAGTGCCAAGCACCGATATATCGGCTTCTATGCCATCGAGGCGGTTGCCCGCATTGGTATCGGCGATGGCGTTGATGCGCTGGCTCAGCACCTGGCCGGCCTTGGCATCGGTGGAGAGCAGCCGCGCCAGATCCTCGACGGCGCGTTCGAGCCGCGCCTCAGAGCGCTGGCGCAGGCGCCGCTCCATCAGCATGACGGCGACGGAGCCGAAGGCAATCGCGGTGACGAAGGCTTCGATCGGCGAGAAGGTCAGCCCAAAATAGGCCGCCGCCGCAACGCCAAGCGTGGCCAGCGCGATGAAGATGTAGACGAGGCCTTGCACGTACGCTCAGGCTCCCATGAGTGGCCAACGGGATTCGACGCATCCCGTCATAGCATCGGGCGAGAGTAGCCGAAAGGCGCACGGACGTGGCAGCTGTGGCTAACCCCGAGCTTCGCGCGTTTCCGCACCGATCGGCCGGAACGGTTTATTTACCCAGTTCGTCAACACTCCATTCAGCACAGCCACGTGCTGAGGACTTGTTGCCATGCCCGCTCCCGGCTTCGGCCAGGAAAACGCCGCTCGCATTCTGCTCGTCGATCGCGACGCGGCGGGCTGCAGCGCATTGATCGAAACGCTGAACGGCTGCCTCGTGGTGGCGCCGGTTATCGCCGAGGCCCGCAATGGCCGGCAGGCGGCCGACCAGCTGCGTGCCGGGCGCTACGACGTGCTGCTGGTCGACCTGACGAGCCTCGATGACCTGTCGGCTGAAGCCGAGGATGCGGTGGCGCGGCTGGTGCGGCTGTCGGCCGGTGCGCTGGTGATCGCGCTGTCGGACGGCGCATCGGTGAGCGCGACGCTGTCGGCGCTACGGGCTGGCGCGCACGACCATATTGCCCGGCCGCTTGGCGGGCGCGCCTTTGCGGCGCGAGTCGGGGAACTGGCGCAGCGGCATGGCAAGGCGCATGCGCTGTCGCTCGATCCGCGCGGCGACGAGCGCACCGGACGCTATGCCGGCTTCGTTGGCGCATCGACACAGATGCAAGTGGTGTACGAACAGATCGAGCGGGTCGCCGGCTCAACCGCTCCGGTGTTCATCACCGGCGAGAGCGGCACCGGCAAGGACCTTTGCGCCGAGGCGCTGCACGAGCGCGGCAGCCGCGCGCACCGGCGTTTCGTCGCCGTCGATTGCGCGGCGATTCCGCAGGACATGATGGAGGCCGAGCTGTTCGGCGTGGTCGGTGGCGCCGTTACCGGCGCGGGCAACGATCGCAAGGGCGCGGCGGAGCTGGCCGATGGCGGCACGCTGTTTCTCGACGAGATCGGCGAGATCGACGTGAGCCTGCAGGGCAAGCTGATGCGGTTCCTGCAAACGGGCACGATCAGCCGGCTGGGCGAGAGCGGGGTGCGCAAGCTCGACGTGCGACTGATCTGCGCCACCAATCGCAACCCGATGCAGCTGATCGCCGAACGGAAGTTCCGCGAGGACCTGTTCTACCGGCTGCACGTGCTGCCGATCCACCTGCCGCCGCTGCGGCAGCGGCCATCCGATGTCGCCGTGCTGGCGCGGCATTTCCTCGAGCGGTTCTCCGCCGAGGAGCGCAAGAGCTTTGCCGGCTTCACGCCGGAGGCAGCGAGCCAACTGGTGGTGCAAGAATGGCCGGGCAACGTCCGGCAGCTGGAGACGCTGATCCATCGGCTGGTGGTGATGTTCGACGGCGGCGAAATCGACGGCGCCATGCTGGCGCTGGCCGACCTCGATACGCCGATGGCCGTGGGTCAACCGCAGCCGGCGCTATTGCCCCGCCGGCAGACGGTGCTGCCGATGTGGCAGCAGGAGCAGCGGATCATCGAGGAAGCGATCGAAAGCTTCGCCGGCAACATCGCGCTTGCCGCCGCGGCGCTGGAACTCAGCCCGTCGACGATCTACCGGAAGCGCCAGGCCTGGGCCGAGCTGGAAGGCAAGAAGGGCGCGGCTTAGGCTTGGTTCTGTAATGCAGATGCATTACATTGAGATCTCCAAATGGAGTCACCGAATGGCTAGCAACGCTTTGGTCCAAACTCGTATCGATCCCGAGGTTCGCGATCGGGCCAGCGAGGTTCTCGCTAAGTTGGGTCTGACGGTGTCGGATGCGACCCGAATTCTGCTTACGCGCATCGCAAATGATGGCGTCGTGCCGATGGAACTGTTGGCGCCGGAGCAAGAGTACGACGCCTGGTTCAGAGCCAAGGTTCAGGAGGCGCTGGACAGCAAGTTGCCGCGAATCTCCAATGAGGAGGTCAAGGCCGAATTTGCCGAGCGGAAGGCACAACTTAGAGCCCGGATCGCTCGAGGGGAGCGTTGAAGCTTACCTGGGCAGATGAGGCGAGAAGGGATCGTCGCGAGCTTATTGGTCACGTGGAGACTGAGAGTCTCCTGAACGCCATCGAGCTGGACGACAGGCTAGACGAAGCCGCTGAGCAGCTTATCCATTTTCCGCACTCTGGGCGATTAGGCCGCGTGGCGAACACAAGGGAGCTAGTGATCGCACATACGCCATACATTCTCGTCTATGCCGCAGAGCGGCAAGAGATAGTCGTTCTCCGGGTGATCCACACGGCTCAGAATTGGCCATCGGCCGACCTGATCTAGGCCTTCGTCAGCTTGTCCCGGAACTTCTTGGCCGTGGCGAAGGCCTTGTGCTCTTCGCCCAGCGCCGTGCCGGACTTGGCCACCTTGCCGTCGGCGCCGATCAGTTCCCAGGTCCATTTGGTATTGGGGCCGACACCACCGGTGCGACGGAGTTTGATCTCGAGTTCGGTCAGCGCCATGTGAAAACCTTTGTAACGGAGTAGTTGAAGACCACGCTCATCAAGACGCCGAGCAGGCCCGCGACGTAGAACGAGCCGTCATAGGCGTAGATCCAGCTGGCGACGGAAACGTTGGCCAGGGCGCCGATGGAACAGACGGCGTAGAAGGTGAGCATGCCGGTGAGATAGCGCCAGCCGCGCAGCTTCTTGTTGGCGTAGGTCAGCTCGTTGTTGAGCACGAAATTGAACGTCATGGCGAGGATGGTCGCCGCGACCTGGGCCCAGACGAAATTGAAGTTCAGCACCTCGTGCGTGATCAGCAGCGTGCCCATATGGACGACAACGCCGAACCCGCCGACGAGAGCGAACAGCAGGAAAGTGGTCGGCAGCAGGCCGCCCGTCAGCTTCGAGACGATCAGCCCGAGGAACTGCACGACGACGAGCGAACTCATCTTGCTTTCGCCGGCATGGCGCGGGCGGAAGGTGTAAGGCACCTCGCCGATGCGCAGTTCCTTGCCATGGCGGGCGTGCGAGCGACCGGCCGAGACGATGATATCGAGCAGGATCTTGAAGCCGTCATCGCTGAGCGCGGGCGCCACTTCGTCGAACACGTCGCGGCGCATCAGGAAGAAGCCGCTCATCGGGTCGCTCAGCGTCTTGCCGGTGAGCAGGCTCGAGATTTTGGTGGCGAAGCGGCTGCCGGCTTCGCGGGCCTTCGACAGGCCCTCGCCGACGCTGCCGTCGCCGCCATAGCGGGTGCCGACGACGATATGGTCGCCGGCGATGGCCTTCTCCAGCATTAGCGGGAGAATGGCCTCGTCGTGCTGCAGGTCGGCGTCGATGACGGCGAAATAGGGCGCTGCGCTGGCGAGGATGCCCTCGACCACGGCTGAGCTGAGGCCGCGACGGCCGAGGCGGTGGATGCCGCGCACGTTCTGGTGCTGGCGGGCCATCTCGCGCACCACTTCGGAGGTGCCGTCGGGCGAGTTGTCGTCGACGACGATGAACTCGAACGGGATGGTGCCGAGGGCGGCCGTCACCTTCTCATAGAGCAGGGCAACATTGTCGCGCTCGTTGTAGCTGGGCACGATGACAGCCAGCTGCGGGGCGACCCAGGCTTCCGGGGATTTGCGGGTATGGCTATCGAACTGGACGACGGTCACGTCTGCTCCGGGGTGATCTCTGCGCCTCAGGTACCGCCAAGCTCGGCGCTTTGCAACTTACCATCAGCGGGGTTTACGGTTTCTGTCTGGAGCCCAAACGCGGCAGCAGGGCCGCCGTTTCATGCGCCCGTCGCATAGTCGCCACATCGTCAGCGTATGGCTGCGCTCGTCCTTGACTCGTTCCAGGGCCCCTCCTATATCCCCAGCCAGCTGTTAGCACTCCTCACCTGTGAGTGCTAACAAGCGCGAAATCACTTAGAGGCTGATAGGAGCAAAAATGGCTTTCCGTCCCCTGCACGACCGCGTGGTCGTCCGGCGCGTTGACAGCGAAGAGAAATCCGCTGGCGGCATCATCATCCCCGATACCGCCAAGGAAAAGCCCTCCGAGGGTATCGTCGAGGCCGTCGGCCCCGGCGCCCGTGACGAGAGCGGCAAGATCATTGCTCCGGACGTCAAGGCCGGCGACCGGATCCTGTTCGGCAAGTGGAGCGGCACCGAGGTGAAGCTCGACGGCAAGGACCTTCTGATCATGAAGGAATCCGACATCATGGGCGTGATCTCGTAACCAGGCGCTTCGCCAGTTTCGATCACTCCCCATCCAACTCGTAAGGAGCGCCTCCAATGGCTGCGAAAGACGTAAAATTCTCCACCGATGCACGCGACAAGATGGTCCGCGGCGTCAACATTCTCGCCAATGCAGTGAAGGTCACGCTCGGTCCGAAGGGCCGTAACGTCGTGATCGACAAGTCGTTCGGTTCGCCGCGCATCACCAAGGACGGCGTCACCGTCGCCAAGGAGATCGAGCTCGAAGACAAGTTCGAGAACATGGGCGCCCAGATGGTGCGCGCTGTTGCCTCCAAGACCAACGACATCGCCGGTGACGGCACCACCACCGCGACCGTTCTCGCCCAGGCCATCGTCAACGAGGGCGTCAAGCTCGTCGCTGCCGGCATGAACCCGATGGACCTGAAGCGCGGCATCGATCTCGCCGTCGTCGAAGTCGTCGCCAACCTCGGCAAGGCCAAGAAGACCATCTCGTCGAACGGCGAAGTGGCGCAGGTCGGCACCATCTCGGCCAACGGCGAAACCGCCATCGGCGAGATGATCGCCAATGCCATGCAGAAGGTCGGCAACGAGGGTGTCATCACCGTCGAGGAAGCCAAGACTGCCGAGACCGAGCTCGACGTCGTCGAGGGTATGCAGTTCGACCGCGGGTACCTGTCGCCGTACTTCGTCACCAATGCCGAGAAGATGGTTGCGGTGCTCGAGGATCCGGTGATCCTGCTGCACGAGAAGAAGCTCGGCAACCTGCAGGCCATGCTGCCGATTCTCGAAGCCGTCGTGCAGAGCCAGCGTCCGCTGCTGATCATTGCCGAAGACATCGAAGGCGAGGCCCTTGCCACGCTGGTCGTCAACCGTCTCCGCGGCGGCCTCAAGGTCGCGGCCGTCAAGGCTCCGGGCTTCGGCGATCGCCGCAAGGCCATGCTCGAGGATATCGCGATCCTCACCGGCGGCCAGGTGATCTCGGAAGATCTCGGCATCAAGCTCGAGAACGTCACCCTCGACATGCTCGGCACCGCTAAGAAAGTGGAAATCTCCAAGGAGAACACCACGATCGTCGACGGCGCGGGCAAGAAGGAAGACATCCAGGGCCGCGTCGCCCAGATCAAGTCGCAGATCGAGGAAACCACCTCGGACTACGACAAGGAAAAGCTGCAGGAACGCCTGGCCAAGCTCGCCGGCGGTGTTGCCGTGATCAAGGTCGGCGGCTCGACCGAAATCGAGGTCAAGGAGCGCAAGGACCGCGTCGACGACGCGCTGAACGCTACCCGCGCCGCGGTTGAAGAAGGTATCGTTGCTGGTGGTGGCGTCGCGCTGCTGCGCGCTTCGGCGGCTCTCACCGTCAAGGGTGCGAACTCCGACCAGCAGGCCGGTATCGGCATCGTCCGTCGTGCCCTCCAGGAGCCGGTCCGTCAGATCGCCAACAATGCGGGCGACGAAGGTTCGGTCGTGGTCGGCAAGATCCTCGAGAGCGACAACCCCAACTTCGGCTACAACGCCCAGACCGGCGAGTATGGCGACATGATCGCGCTCGGCATCGTCGACCCCGTCAAGGTGGTTCGCACGGCGCTGCAGGATGCGGCCTCGGTCGCTTCGCTCCTCATCACCACCGAGGCGATGATCGCCGAAGTGCCGAAGGACGCGGCTCCCTCAATGGGCGGCGGCGGTGGCGGCATGGGCGGCATGGGCGGCATGGACTTCTAAGTCCACGCACCGACATCCGACCTTTTCCCAAAGGTCACGAACGGGAGGGCGGTCCGCATGGGCCGCCCTTTCGTTTGGGGATGGGCACGCGCAGGGCCCTGCCCACCGGCGTCATTCCCGCGAAGGCGGGAACCTAGTGGGGTCTCTCGAGCTCCACTGACGCTGAAGCATCCCACTGGGTCGCCGCCTTCGCGGGGATGACGCCGGTGATGGTTGAGAGTCCTCGGACAACGGTCGACGCAGGGCCGCTGCGCATATCCGTGCGATTGACTCCGCCCTGCGCCCCGCGCCACACGTGGCAACCGCCTTACTAGGAGACCCCGATGAGTGTTGTGCCGCCGATGATGGCCGTTCCGCCGATGACGGAGCAGAAGTCCGTGCCCGATCGGCCCATCGACAAGGACTGGTGGCGTGGGGCGGTGATCTACCAGATCTATCCGCGCTCGTTTCAGGACCACAATGGCGACGGCGTCGGCGACCTGGTGGGGATCACCGAGCGGCTGGACTATGTGGCGGACCTCGGGGTGGACGCGATCTGGCTCAGCCCGTTCTTCACCTCGCCGATGAAGGACTTTGGCTACGACGTCTCCAATTACCGCGACGTCGATCCGATCTTCGGCACGCTCGGAGATTTCGACCGGCTGCTGGAGAAGGCGCATTCGCGCGGGCTGAAGGTGATCATCGACCAGGTGATCTCGCACACCTCCGACAAGCACCCCTGGTTCTCCGAGAGCCGGCAGAACCGCACCAATGCACGGCACGACTGGTATGTGTGGGCCGATCCGAACCCGGATGGCACGCCGCCCAATAACTGGCTCTCGATCTTCGGCGGCTCGGCCTGGACCTGGGACAGCCGGCGCATGCAGTACTTCATGCACAATTTCCTCACCTCACAGCCGGACCTCAACTTCCACAACGCGGACGTGCAGGACGCGGTGCTCAGCGACATGCGGTTCTGGCTGGAGCGCGGGGTGGATGGGTTCCGGCTCGATACGGTGAACTTCTATTTCGCTTCGCTGGGGCTCGAATCGAACCCGGTGGTGAAGCCGGAGGATTTCAACGCCTCGACCGCGCCGGCAGTGAACCCCTACAATTTCCAGGAGCACCTCTACGACAAGAGCCGGCCGGAAAATCTCGCCTTCCTGCCCCGCATCCGCGCGCTGCTCGACGAGTATCCGGGGCGCACCTCGGTGGGCGAGATCGGCGACAGCCAGCATCAGCTCGAGGTGATGGCGGCGTACACCTCGGGCACCGACAAGCTGCACATGGCCTACACCTTCGACTATCTGGGCGGGGCGTTCGACGCCGGGCATTTCAAGAAATCGATCGACCTGACCGAGAAGGATGCGCCGGAGGGCTGGATTTGCCTTGCGTTCTCCAACCACGACGTGGTGCGGCATGTCAGCCGCTGGATGAGCCATGGCGACCGCGAGGCGTTCGGCAAGCTGACGGCGACGATGCTGCTGA
>JBKJMF010000462.1:0-2750 GCA_046596525.1 Devosia sp.
ATGCCGTTCATCCGCAGCCCGAAGCCGATGTTCTCCTTGACGCTCATATGCGGATAGAGCGCGTAGGACTGGAACACCATGGCGACGCCGCGCTGCGACGGATCGAGCTCGGTCACCTCGCGTGTCCCGATATCGATGCGCCCGGCGCTGGTGGTTTCGAGCCCGGCAATCAGCCGCAACAAGGTGGACTTGCCGCAGCCTGACGGCCCGACGAAGACGACGAACTCGCCATCCTCGATCCGCAGGTCGACGCCGTGGATGATGTCGGTGGCGCCGAACGATTTCTTGACGCCTGAAAGTGCGAGGCCGGACATTGGTACTCCGAAAGCTAGCCTTTGATGCCCGCGCCGGCGAGGCCCTGGACATAGTAGCGCTGCAGCGGCAGCAGCAAGGCGATGGGGATGAGCGCGGTGATCACCGATACCGCAAAGAGCTGGTTCCAGATCGTCTGGTATTGCTGCTGGAACGCCGCCATGCCGACCTGGATCACCTTGAACTGCTGGCTCGGCATCGCCAGCAGCGGCCACAGGAAGGCCTCCCACTGGAACACGAACAGCAGTAGCCCGGCGCTGATGCAGGTGGGGATCGAAAGCGGCAAGTAGATGCGTAGGAGGATGTTGAGCCAGCTGACGCCCTCGAGCCTCGCGGCCTCGAGGTAGTCCTTCGGCACCTGGCTGAAGAACTGGTAGAACAGGAACACCGCCAGCCCATTGGCGATGCTGGGGACGATCAGCGCTGCCACGTTGTCGAGCCAGCCCAGCTGCTGGGTGACGGTGTAGAGCGGAAGCGCGATCGCCTCGAACGGCAGCATGAAGCTGATGATGATCAGCGACAGGATGATCTTCTTGCCCTTGAAGTCGAACACCGCGAAAGCAAAGCCGGCCGCGCCGTTGACGATCATCCCGCCGATCATGGTGACGATGGCGACGAACATGGTGTTGGCGATGATCACCCCGAAGCCGCGCTCGAACACCCCGGTATAGGCCTCGAACGACAGGGGCGACGGCAGTAGGGCGTTGACCGTGAACGGAAAGATGTCGGCGAACACCTCGGTGTTGGGCCGCAGCGACGAAACGATCGCCCACCACAGCGGCAAGACGAAAATGAACGCTACCACCGCATAGACCAGGTGCTTGGCGCTGAGCGTGAAACCGCGGCGGAGCTTGAGCGCGGGATCGGCCATCACTTGGTCTCCTGCTTGCCTGAGAGCAGGCGGAACTGCAGCCCGACGATCACCAGCAGGATCACCACCACCACGACGATGATCGCCATCGCCCGGCCCATGTCGCCGAAGATGAAGCCCGATTTGAAGGCCTCGTACATCAGCACGTTGGTGGAATCCGCCGGCCCGCCCTGGGTCAACATGAAGATCGGCGCGAACAGGAGGAAATTGATCGAGACGTCCGCCACGAGGACGAACAGCAGCGTCGAGCGCAGCAGTGGCACGGTGATGAACACCAGCCTCTGCCAGGCCTTGATGCCGTCGACCCGCGCCGCGTCGTAGATCTCGGGCGAGATGTTTTGCAGCCCGCCGATGATGAAGATCATCCAGTACGAGATGCCCTTCCACGTCGCGATGGCGATGATCGAATAGAGCGCGAGGCTCTCCGAGGTCAGCCACGGCTGCCCCGGGATGCCGGCAATGTTGAGCACGCCATTGGCCAGCCCGTCCGGGCTCAGCATGATCCGCCAGATAATCACCGCGGTCGGCAGCGACACCCCGATCGGGATCAGGAACAGCACGCGGTAGAACACCACGCCCTTGAATTTCTGCACGTAGAGCAGCGCCAGGCCCAGTGCGAGCGCGATCTGGATCGGGTTGATCAGCAGGTTGAACCACAGCGTCACCTGCAGCGATTTCCAGAACGCGGAATCGGTGAACAGCGAGATGTAGTTGTCGAGCCCGACGAACACCTGATTGCCGCGCAGCATGTTGAAGAAGCTGTCGCTGACCGCCAGCGCGATCGGATAGAGGCGGAAGACCACAAGCCCGATCAGCGCCGGCGCCAACAGCACCGCGAGCAGGATTAGAGGAGTCTTGCTTCTGACCATCGCCGGGTTCCGTGGCGCCCTCCCGAACCGTAGCCCGGGAGGGCGGAGATTGCTTTACTGCGCGACGCGCGCCGCCGCCGACTCGAACTTCTGCACCGCGCTCGCCAATGCATCCTTCACCGCAACACCGTTCGCCATATCCACGAACGCAGTGCGGAACGCATCCTGCAGTTGACCATACGCCGCCGTCACCGGGCGAGCCTTGGCGGTGTTGAGCGAGTCATACACCCCCAGCCGGAAGACGTTCTGCGGGAACGCATCATAGTCACCCGAGGTGCTGATCTCGTCGAGCAGCGGCTTACTCACTGGCAGCTGGTTCAGCGACTTGAACCAGGCGCGCGTGCCTTCGTCTGACGTGGTCAGGTACTTGGCGAAATCGAACGCTTCGGCCTGGTTGGCCGAGGCGGCACTGACGCCGACATACCAGCTGCCGGTCGGGGTCAGCACCTTGCCGCCCTCGAAATACGGGAACGGCGCGACGCCGTAGTCCACACCGGTCTCGGCGAGAATGGGGAGGTTCCAGGTGCCGCCCGCAAACATCGCCAGCTGGCCATTGCCGAACAGCTGCGCCGCTTCGCCATAGCCGAGGCTCTTGGGGCTCACCGCCCATTCGTTGTAGAGGTTGGCCCAGTAGGTCGCGCCCTTGGTCCAGGCCTCGCTGTCGAGATAGCCCTTGGCGGTCACCCCATCCGGCGCGA
>JBKJMF010000603.1:0-2605 GCA_046596525.1 Devosia sp.
CCAGTCACGCGACGAACCGGTGCCGTATTCCTTGCCGGCGAAGATCACCAGCGGCGTATCGGACTTCTGGTAGGCCATGGCGGCGTCGTACATCGCCATGACTTCGCCGGTCGGGCCTTTGGTGAAGCCGCCCTCGACGCCGGGGACCATCTGGTTCTTGATGCGGATGTTGGCGAAGGTGCCGCGCATCATCACTTCATGGTTGCCGCGGCGGGCGCCGTAGGAGTTGAAGTCCTTGGGTGCTACCTGACGCTCGACCAGATACTTGCCGGCCGGGGTGCCGGCCTTGAACGAGCCGGCGGGCGAGATGTGGTCGGTGGTGATCGAGTCGAGGAAGAGGCTGAGAACGCGGGCCTCATGGATGTCGGTGACCGGCGCCGGCTCCATGGTCAGGCCCTCGAAGTACGGGGGGTTCTGCACATAAGTGGAGCTGGAGTTCCAGCGATAGGTCTCGCCGCCGTCGACAGCGATGCCCTGCCAGTTCTCGTCACCCTTGAACACGTCGGAATAGCGGTTGAGGAACATCTTGGGGGTGATCACCGTGCGGACGATGTCGGCGATCTCCTGGTTGGTCGGCCAGATGTCCTTGAGATAGACCGGCTTGCCGTCCTGATCGTTGCCGAGCGAGTCGGTGGTCAGGTTGACGTGCATCGAACCGGCGATGGCATAGGCGACGACCAGCGGCGGGGAGGCCAGGTAGTTGGCGCGCACGTCGGGGTTCACGCGGCCTTCGAAGTTGCGGTTGCCCGAGAGTACCGAGGCAGCGACGAGATCGTTGGCGTTGATGCACTCGGAGATCGCTTCGGGCAGCGGGCCCGAGTTGCCGATGCAGGTGGTGCAGCCATAGCCAACGAGGTTGAAGCCGAGCGCGTCGAGATCGGCCGAGAGGCCGGCGGCGTTGAGGTAGTCGGTGACCACCTGCGAGCCGGGGGCCAGCGAAGTCTTCACCCAGGGCTTCGAGTTGAGGCCCTTGGCGCGCGCCTTGCGGGCGACGAGGCCGGCAGCGACCAGGACGTTCGGGTTCGAAGTGTTGGTGCACGAGGTGATGGCGGCGATCACCACGTGACCGTCGTCGATGCGATAGTCGGCACCGCGTACCGGGAAGGCGGCTTCCTCGGGGATGTCGTCGATGCCGGTGGCGCCTTCATCGACGAAGCGGCTCTCGCCCCGCGACTCGGGCAGCGCGGTGCGCTCCTTGCGGCCGCCGGCGAGGTCCTTCATCGCCTCGGCGAACTTCAGCGCCGCATCGACCAGCGAGACGCGGTCCTGCGGGCGCTTCGGACCTGAAAGCGAGGGGACGACCGTGGTGAGGTCCAGCTCAAGGGTGTCGGTGAACAGCGGATCGGGCGACGCGGCGGTGCGGTACATGCCCTGGGCCTCGGAATAGGCCTTCACCAGCGCGACACGGCTGGCATCGCGGCCGGAGGTCTCGAGATAGACGAGGGTATCCTCGTCGACCGGGAAGAAGCCGCAGGTGGCGCCGTATTCGGGGGCCATGTTGGCGATGGTCGCCTGGTCTTCGAGGCTCAGGTAATCGAGGCCCGGGCCGTAAAATTCGACGAACTTGCCGACGACACCCTTCTTGCGCAGCATCTCGGTGACGGTGAGGACCAGGTCGGTGGCGGTGATGCCCTCGTTGATCTTGCCGGTCATCTTGAAGCCGACGACTTCGGGGATCAGCATGGTGATGGGCTGGCCGAGCATCGCCGCCTCGGCCTCGATGCCGCCGACGCCCCAGCCGAGCACGGCGAGGCCGTTGACCATGGTGGTGTGGCTATCGGTGCCGACGAGCGTATCGGGGTAGGCGTAGAGCTCGCCCGAGGTCTCGTCCTGGCGGGTCCAGACGGTCTGGGCCAGATACTCGAGGTTCACCTGGTGGCAGATGCCGGTGCCGGGGGGCACGACGCGGAAGTTGTCGAAGGCTTTCTGCCCCCAGCGCAGGAACTCATAGCGTTCGCCGTTTCGCTCGTATTCGAGATCGACGTTCTGAAGGAAGCTCAGCGGCGTGCCGAACGAATCGACCATCACCGAGTGATCGATGACCAGGTCGACCGGGACCAGCGGGTTGATCTTCTGCGGATCGGCGCCGAGCTTGGCGGTGGCGTCGCGCATGGCAGCGAGATCGACCACGGCGGGGACGCCGGTGAAATCCTGCATCAGCACGCGCGCCGGACGATAGCTGATTTCATGCTCGGAGATGCGGGTGCGCAGCCAATCGGCGATGGCTTCGATATCGGCGCGGGTGACGGTGATGCCGTCCTCGAAGCGGAGCAGGTTCTCCAGCACCACCTTCATCGAGTGGGGCAACTGCGAGACGCCCTTCAGACCGTTTTTTTCCGCCAGCGGAATGGAGAAATAACTGTAGGTCTTGTCCCCGACGGTGATCGTGGTTCTGGACTTGAAGCTGTCGAGGGATTTCGAGGTCACGGTATCGCCTTCACGCGCTGGTGTTACAAGGCGCCGCCTGGCTCAACTCGGACCGGAAAAGGCCCGTGGGACCGGGGGCAAAGGTCGTCTGACTGGAAGGATTCCAATCTACGGCTGGCTTATAGAGAAACTACATGACGCTTGCCAGTGGTGACTTGGGTTCATTAGGCATGGCGGC
>JBKJMF010000621.1:0-5754 GCA_046596525.1 Devosia sp.
AGTGCCGAAATCGCTGCCGGCGGCGCGTGATAGCTCGCCGGCAGCCAGGCATTCACCGGGAATGCCGCCGCCTTCATGCCGAAGGCCAGCAGCAGCAGCGCCGCAATCGAGGCCATGATCGCCGGGTTCGCCATCCCCGCGCGGGCCACGATATCGGCCATGTTGAGCGTCCCCAGCGTGCCGTAGAGCAGGCCGAGCGCCGCGAGGAAGAACGTCGTCGCGAGGAAGTTGAGGAAGCCGTATTTCACCGTGCCATCGAGCTGGATGTTGCGCCCGCCCAGCACCATCAGCCCGAAGCTCGCGATCAGCATCACCTCGAACCAGACGTAGAGATTGAACAGGTCACCGGTGAGGAACGAGCCGCTCACCCCCGCCAGCAACAGCAGGATCAGCGGATAGACCCCGTCGCGCCGCGCCCGGTCGGGCATGTCCATGCGCAGATACACCAGCAACAGCAGCGTCACCCCGGCGGCCGCCATGGCGAATACCGCGCTGGTGATATCGGCGACAAAGCTGATACCGAACGGCGGCAGCCAGCGCCCCATGGTCATCGCCACCGGCCCCAGTTCGCTCACCCGCAGCGCCAGCGCAATGTCGGAAACGAAAATCACCGCCACCACCGCCAGCGCCAGCCAGAACTGCGCTTCCTTCGCCTCCCGCAGCATCAGCAGCACCGCGCCGCCGAGCAGCGCCAGCACTACCGGCAGGATCACCAGCCAGTCGGTCGGATGCGTCGCGAAATCCTGGAACGCGCCGGTCATCAGTAGCTCATCGGCGGTTTGGGGCCGCCGCGCGGCTCGGCGACGCGCATCCGGTCGGTGTCGTCGGCATCGAGCGACTGGTAGGCGCGATAGGCCAGCACCAGGAGGAACGAGAACATCGCAAAGCCGATGACGATGGCGGTGAGGATCAGCGCCTGCGGCAGCGGGTTGGCGGCGCCAGCCAGGGGCGCAGCAGCGTCGCCCAGCGCGATCGGCGGCACGATCCGTCCCAGCCGGCCGGCAACGAGGATCAACAGGTTCACCGCGTTCCCCAGCAGCACCAGCCCGAGCAGCATGCGGATCAGCGAGCGCGACAGCAGCAGGTAGATCGCAGCGGTGAAGAACACGCCCGAGAGCGCGGCGATGACGTGATCCATCAGACGTCGCCCCCCTCGTCTTCGAGCGCCAGCGCCACCGCCGAAATGGTGCCGAAGACGACGAAATAGACGCCGATGTCGAACACCATGGGCGTCGACACCGCCACCTCCACCTCGTCGAACTCGAAAATCGTCCACAGCCCCGTGAGGAACGGCACGTCGAACAGGATCGACAGCACTCCAGCCAGCGCCGCCAGCGCCACGCCGAACCCGGCATAGGCCAGCGGATGCGCCTTTAGCGCCGTACGCGCCGCATCCGGCCCCATCGCCATCCCGTAGATCGCCAGTGCCGACGCTGCGATCAGCCCGCCGATAAAGCCGCCGCCCGGCTCGTTATGCCCGCGCAGCAGCACGAACACCGAGAACACCAGCATCACGGCAGTGAGCAGCGGCGCGATGGTGCGGAAGATCAGCGAGTTCATGCCGCCACCTTCCGTGTCCGCCGCGGCTTCGGCGCCGGCGTCGGTTCCACCTCAGGCGCCGCCGTCTTCCGCCGCTTCGCCCCGCGGATCAGCGCCAGGATGGCGATACCGGCAGTCATCACCACCGAAATCTCGCCCAGCGTATCCAGCCCGCGGAAGTCGACGAGGATGACGTTGACGATGTTGTGGCCATGCGCCAGCGGCACGCTGTGCGCGTTGAAGAAGGTCGAAAGCCGCAGGTCCAGTGGCCCCTCGATCACCGCCCACAGCAACGCCGTCACCGAAACGCCACCAAGCAACGCCACCAGCCCGTCGCGGGCCCAGTCCTCGAGCGGCCGCGGATCAGAACTGTCGAGGTCGAGCCGGGTCATCACCAGCGCCAGGATCACCACACTGAGGATCTCGACCATGAACTGGGTGAAGCTCAGGTCCGGCGCGCCGAACAGCAGATAGAGCAGCGCCACCGCCAGCCCCTGTACCCCGAGCGCCAGGATGGCGAACAGGCGGCTCCGCGCATAAACCACCGTCACCACGCCGAGCACGGCCAGACCAACCAGCCCCCATTCGTAAAACGCGAGGTCGATCGACCGCGGCCCCTCTGGCAGCCCGTCCATGAGCCAGAGCGGCCCGATCGCCGCCGCCGCCAGCAGTGCGAACACCACGAACAGGTAGAGCTCCAGCCGCCCATGATGCAGCAGCCGCGTTACCGCCCCGGCGACGCGCACGACGCCGAAGTACACCCAATCGAAGCCAATATCGAAGCTCCAGCCGATGGTCGTCGCGGCCCGCCGCATTAGCGCCCGCGCGAAGTCCAGCCGCAAAAACAGCCCGATCGCCAGCACCCAGGTCGCCACCGACAGCCAGAAGGCGGGCCCCAGCAGGTCGATGCCGAACTTCAGGTGCGTCTCCACCCCGACGCCGAGGATCGCCGATGTCGCCGGCGCCACCGCCAGTTGCCCGGCCAGCGTCGGCACGAAGCCGAGGAATATGCCCACCACCCCGAGCACCACCGGCCCCGCCAGCATCGCCACCGGCGCCTCGTGCGGCACGATTGGCGTCGGCAGCAACTGCCCCATGAACGGCTTGATCAGCAGCGCCAGCCCGATCGCCCCGAGCAGCGCATTGCCGAGCACCAGCGCCGCGAGCGCCACCAGCGACTCGAACTGCCCGAGCGCCAGCGCCGCATACATCTCTTCCTTTGCGAAGAACCCGATCAACGGCGGCAGCCCGAACATCGCCGCGCTCGCCATGATGGTGCCGATGAAGCTCACCGTCATCGGATCGCGCAGCCCGCCGAGCATGGTGATATCGCGCGTGCCGGTGCCGTGGTCGATCGCCCCGGCGACGAGGAACAGCCCGGCCTTGTAAAGCGCGTGGGCGATGAAATAGAGCACCGCCGCGGTCACCGCGAGTTCGGTGCCCGCCCCCAACAGCAGCATCAGAAGCCCGAGCGAGGCCAGCGTCGTCTGCGCCAGCATCTGCTTCAAATCGGTCTGCCGCAGCGCCGCGATGGCGCCCCACAGCAGCGTCGCGCCGCCGAACACCATCAGTGTGGTGTTCCAGATCGGCTCACCGCCCAGATGCGGCGTCATCCTCGCCACCAGGTACACGCCACCCTGCACCATGGTCGCCGAGTGCAGATATGCCGAGACCGGCGTCGGCGCCTCCATGGCGTTGGGCAGCCAGAAATGGAACGGCAGTTGCGCCGATTTGGTGAAAGCCGCCAACAACACCAGCCCGACCAGCAGCGGGTAAGCGACATTGCCCTTGAGGTCGCCCGCCGCGCTCAGCTCCCAGCCGCCAGAAATGCCGTAGATCACCACCCCTGCCGCCAGCAGTGCCAGCCCGCCGAACCCGGTCACCACCAGCGCCTGGATCGCCGCGCGCCGCGCTACCTGCCGGGTGTGATCGAAGCCGATCAAGAGGAACGAAGCGACCGAGGTCAGCTCCCAGAACAGGTAGAGCGCAACGAGATTGTCGGCCAGCACCAGCCCCTGCATCGCCCCCATGAAAACCAGCAGAAACCCGAGGAACCGCCCCTGCTTGTGCCCCTTCAGGTACGCCCCGGAGTACAGCAGGATGAACGCCCCGATCCCCGCGATGGTCAGCGCAAAGACGAGGCTCAGCCCGTCGATCAGGAAGCTCAGTTCGAGCCCCCAGGACGGCGCCCAGGGCCACGCGACGGTGATGATCTCCCCATCGGAGACCCGCCCGAGCAGCCCCCACAGCGCGATGAACCCGGCGACCGGCACCAGCGCCACCACCCAGCCGGCGAAATCGCCGACCACGCGATGGACGAGCGGCGCCAGCGCCGCCGCCACGAAGGGCAGCAGCACGACGAGTGCAATCGCTATTGCCGGTGTGGCCTCCACCCGGGTCCGCCCCCTGTGGGATTCGCTGCCGTCACCTTAGCCCGTCGCCTCGCCCCGGCAAGGCAAACCGGTCGGTGCGGCGAGATGCACCACAGCTTTGTGAGCGTTGGGGGATTTGCGATCCACCGCCACAATCGCCATATCTTGCGCCGTAACGGAGATTCCCGATGAGCGAGACCTTCAAGGTTCAGAAGTCCGACGACGAGTGGCGCGCCACGCTCACCCCCGAGCTCTACCGCGTCGCGCGCGAGCACGGCACCGAGCGTCCGTGGTCCCACATCTACAACACCGAAAAGCGCGACGGCATCTACCACTGCGCCTCGTGCGGCACCGAACTGTTCACCGCCGATACCAAGTACGAATCCGGCTCCGGCTGGCCGAGCTTTTTCAAGGCCATCGAGGGCTCGGTCGCCCAGACCGTCGACAAGACGCACGGCATGGTCCGCGTCGAAGCCCACTGCGCCAACTGCGGCGCCCACCTCGGCCACATCTTCCCCGACGGCCCCAACCCAACGGGCGATCGCTTCTGCATGAACGGCACAAGCCTGCAGTTCGAACCGAAGGCGTAAGAAGCCGAACTTACCGCGCTACCTTCGGTGGCGCGGCCACGCTTCAGGCAGCTGGCTTTGCCTTCTGGGAGGTTTCAGCGTCAGTCGTACTGTGCTTCTTTAAGCGCGACTTTGCGTTTTCTGCTGCCCGCTCATCCAAGTGCTGCTGCATCTCGAGTGGCAGTTCCGCCCGCATCTCTTCCCAGGTTTTAGCACCTTTCAGCATCGTCGTCGTCTCCAAGGAGCCATTCATCGAAGCGGCGGTCCGCAGTCCTGATGAGAGTGCGGTAAAACAGATCCTGTGTTACGCCGCCTTTGCCGCCGCCGCACATTATCACGGCCTGCTGCCGAGGGTCGAATGCAAAAGCGAAGCGATACCAGTCGGCGGCATTGGAAAGCCGCAACTCCTTCATATTGGAGTGGCGGGAACCTTTGAGCGTGTCCACGGCGGGTCGCCCCAGTCCCGGGACATCGACCCGCAAATCGTCAAATAGCTCGCCCAGAGCCTGCTTAACTTCAACGTCCAGTTCGCGAAATTCCGCAACAAACGCCGGATGGAATACCACTCTCCAAGCCACTAGCCCTGCCCCCCGCCTCACCCCTATGTACGCTTGCTAAAGCGAAATCGAGAGCACCCTCTCCCATGCCCACCCCACCCGTCGCCGAACGCCGCCAGCACGCCACGACCAATCACGGCATCACGCGACAGGACCCGTACCATTGGCTGCGCGCCGCCAACTGGCAGGAGGTGATGCAGGATCCGTCCACGCTCCCCGCCGATATCCGCAGCTACATCGAGGCCGAGAACGCCTATTTCGCCGAGGCCTTTGAGACGCCGCACGAGGCGCTGACCGACAAGATCTACCGCGAGATCCGCGGCCGCATCAAAGAGGACGAGACCGGCATCCCATCGGCCGATGGCCCCTGGGCCTACAACTCGCGCATGGAAGAGGGAAAACAGTACCCGATCCTCGTCCGCACGCCGCGCGACGGCGGCCCGGAACAGCTGCTGCTCGATTGCAATGTCGAAGCCGGCGACGAGTATTTTGGCTTCGGCGGCGGCGATCACGATCCGTCGCATCGCCTGCTCGCCTGGAGCGTCGACCGCCAGGGCTCGGAGTTCTACACCCTCCACATCCGCGACCTCTTGACCGGCAAGGACACCGGCGAAGTCATCGAGGACATCGCCGGCGGCGGCGTCTGGTCCGCCGATTCCAGCGCCATCTACTATTCCGAGTATGACGACAACCACCGCCCGTTCCGCGTCCGCCGCC
>JBKJMF010000267.1:0-2872 GCA_046596525.1 Devosia sp.
TCCCCAACCCTCACCGACTGGTGAGGGTTGGGGATTACTCTTCGAACGCCGCGACGAGGTTCCGGCCGAGCTGCCCCTGCGCGAACATCGCCTTGTTGACGATGCGGTAGAGCCCGAAGAAGCCGTGCGTCACCCCTTCGTAGAGGGTCATGTCTACCCAGACGCCGGAGCGGCGCAGGGCGTCAGCCAGTGCCTCGCCTTCCGAGCGCAGCGGATCGACTTCGGCGAGAATGATCGTAGCCGGTGGCAGGCCGGCGAGATCGACGCGTCCGGCGATGTTCATCCGCGCGTCGTGGGCGTCGTCCTTCTTGCGGAACAGCTTGCGCGCTGCCCATTCGAGTGTCGCGGTGGAATAGGGGAAGGTCTCGGCGTTCTGCACGTGCGAGGGCAGGTCGAACAGCATCGCCGCCATCGGCGTCACGAGGCCCAGGTGGACCGGCAGCGGCTTTTCCTCGGCGCGCGCCCGCAGCGCTACGTTGACCGCGAGGTTGCCGCCCGAGCCTTCGCCGACGATCGCCGCGCGCTTCGGATCGCCGCCAAGTGATTCGGCATGCTCGATGAGCCAGTTCCATGCGGCGTATGCGTCCTCGTGCGCCGCCGGGAAGCGGTGCTCCGGCGCCTGCCGGTAGTGCGCCGACACCACCACGGCTCCGGTTCGCGCCGCCAGCGCCCGCGGGGTGGCGTCGTAATTGTCAACGTCGCCCAGGACGAACCCGCCGCCATGCAGGAACAGGATTATCGGCCGCAAACCGGCGACGATGTCGTTCTGCGGCACATACATGCGCGCGCGGATGTCGTCGGTGTGCCCGGGGATCAGCCGCATTTCCATGCCGACGCCCATGTCGTCGACGGCGTCGCGGAGAATGCGGCGCAGTGCCATGTCGAGCGTGGGCAGGGCCCGCGCTTCGGGCGAACGGCATTCGTCGATGCGCTTGCCGCCCATCGATTGCAGCACGTTCAGCACGTGGCGCATGTCGGAATCGAGCCGCTCGGCCGGCGCCATGTCGGTCGCCGTCGCGTGAGGCACGCCGTTTTCGGCGAACCTCCTCACCTCTACCGATGACATACAAAATCCTCTCGAGAGTCGCCGCCCAAACCGCAGGATCCCCGGCCCTGGGCATCCCTTGGTCCCTTACGGGCGCCCCGCTGCTGACGGTGCGGCGCCCACTTTCGAACGGCACCGAGTCTAGTTGCCGATGTGAAGACATTTAGGCGGGGGTGCGGCAGGATTTAGAAAAAGCCGGAAGCTGGGGGAAATCCGCCCGGCAAAGCAAAGCCCCGGATCGCTCCAGGGCCTCACGAGGATAGCTGATTCACGTGAAACGCGAGGCCCTTGCGGCGATCACGCCACCTGTTCGCGGGTGATGCCCTTGGCTGCCAGCTTGGCGGCAGCGGCGGCCACGGCTTCCACCGAGAACTTGTCGGCATGGCGCACGACGATCGCCTCGCCGCTGAGTTCGGCGCGCTGGTGCTCGACCAGACTATCGAGGCCTTCGGTCGGGTTAGGATCCATCGCCCAATCGCCGAGGCAGCGCACTGCACCGTACTTCTTGTGCTTGGTGCGGGTGCCGGAGAGGCGCGAGGTCTTGCCGGTGGCCTCGGTCTTGACCTCTTCGGCGTAGCTGACCGCGGTCCAGAATTCGCGCTCTAGCGGATCGCGGAACGGCAATCCTGCGAGTTCGGCGATCCGCATGCGGATCTGGAACGCATAGTCGTCGTGCCCGAGACGGCGGGCATTGACCATCAATTTCCGGAGCTTTTCCGGTTCGGAGAATTTTGTGAGATCTGGGAACATTCATATCCCTATCACATCGACAAACAAAAAGGGCCCGGCAATTGCCGAGCCCTCGAATCAATCTTGCGGGGTGGTTAGGCCGACTTCTTGTCGTCCTTGACCTCTTCGAACTCGGCATCGACGACATCGTCGTCGGCCGGGTTGTCGCCGCCTTCGGCCTTGGCCTCGGCTTCCGCCTGGCTCTGCTTGTACATCGCCTCGCCCAGCTTCATTGACGCTTCGGCCAGCGTCGCGGATTTCTCCTTGATCGCCTCGGCGTCGTCGCCTTCGAGCACGCCCTTGAGATCGGTGATCGCCGTTTCGATGGCGGCCTTCTCTTCGGCGGTGACCTTGTCGCCATAGTCCTTCAGCGACTTCTCGGTCGAGTGGATCAGCGATTCGCCCTGGTTCTTGGCTTCGACCGCTTCACGCTTCTTCTTGTCGGAATCGGCGTTCTGCTCGGCTTCCTTGACCATGCGCTCGATATCGGCGTCGGAAAGACCACCCGAGGCCTGGATGCGGATCTGCTGCTCCTTGCCGGTGCCCTTGTCCTTGGCCGAGACGTTGACGATGCCGTTGGCGTCGATGTCGAACGTGACTTCGATCTGCGGCACGCCGCGCGGCGCCGGGGGAATGCCGGCAAGGTCGAAATTGCCCAGCAGCTTGTTGTTCGCGGCCATCTCGCGCTCACCCTGGAATACCCGGATGGTCACGGCCGACTGCGAATCTTCGGCGGTCGAGAAGGTCTGGCTCTTGTTGGTCGGAATGGTTGTGTTGCGATCGATCAGGCGGGTGAACACGCCACCCAGCGTCTCGATGCCGAGCGACAGCGGGGTCACGTCGAGCAGCAGCACGTCCTTGACGTCGCCCTGCAGCACGCCGGCCTGGATGGCGGCGCCCATGGCGACCACTTCATCCGGGTTCACGCCCTTGTGCGGCTCCTTGCCGAACAGCGCCTTCACCACTTCCTGGACCTTGGGCATGCGGGTCATGCCGCCGACCAGGATCACCTCGTCGATCTCGCCCGCCGTCAGCCCGGCATCCTTCAGCGCCATCTTGCAGGGCTCGAGCGTCTTGGCGATCAGGTCATCGACCAGC
>JBKJMF010000273.1:0-6157 GCA_046596525.1 Devosia sp.
AGCGAAGTTTGCTCACGACTCGGAGCTGCGCTTCAAGGCCGAAGCGCGCCGCAACCGGCTGCTCGGAATGTGGGCCGCCGAGCACATGGGCCTCAGCGAAGAGCACGCCAAGCAGTACGCTGCCGAGGTGGTTGCATCGGACTTCGAGGAAGCCGGCGACGAGGATGTGTTCCGCAAGATCTCGGGCGACCTCAAGGCCAAGGGCGCTCCGGTGTCCGACGACATGATTCGCCAGAAGATGGCCGAACTCGTCGCCGTGGCGCGCGACCAGGTGCTCAACGAGGGTTGATGCCCTCGCGGTAAACCAACCGAAACCATCATCCCGATTTGCCTTGCGCCCGATGGGCGTGGGGCGTTTCGTTTTGCGGTCTGCAAAGAGATCGAGGCAAGGAGATCGAGGCAAGGAGATCGAGGATGGAACGGACACTGTTCGTTGGGCGGCGTGCCGCCATGGCGATGATTGGTAGCGTGATGTTGGCCTCTATTGCGGGCGCGGCGTTGGCCGACGGCGATGAGACCACCAAAGATGCCCTTCCTCTGGTGGGGGCCTGGCTCGCCGAAGACATAGATGGCGCTGGCGTTGTGGACGACCTGCAGACCACGCTGGAGATCGCCGAGGATGGATCGGTCTCGGGATCCGGTGGCTGCAACAGGTTCCATGGGGGCGCCAAGATCGAGGGCGACACCATCCTGTTCGGTGACTTGGGTTCGACCATGATGGCTTGCGAAGGGGCGGCGATGAACCAGGAGCAGAAATTCCACGCGGCGCTTGGCGCTGCGCGGACGTTCCGGATCGACGCAACGCAGCGGAAGCTCTTCCTCACCGATCAAGCCGGCGAGGTCGTGGTGCAGTTCTCGGCGATGTAGCCGCTAGGCTGGCCAGAACAACGCCGCGCCGGCCGCCGCGCCGATCGCCAGCATCACCGCGCCCGCCGGCATAAAGCTCTTTGGGGACCGCTCGGGGATGGCCATCGAAGCCATGCCGAGGTTGGGCATGGTGAGCCCAACGGCCACCTTCAGCAGCAGCAGCCAGCCGTAGATGGTGACGACGATCGCCGGGCCCGCCCATACTTGGTGCAGGCTGACGATCAGCAGCGCCGGCCATAGTTCGACCTGCATGATCTTGCTCACGAGACCGGCACGGCCGCGTGCACGGAGATCGGCGAAGTATTCGCCCCACAATCCAGGTTGCACGATGTGCGAGACGCCGATGATCAGGCTGCTGATCAGCACGACAAATTGCACGAATGAGGGCGGGTCAGTCAGGAACGGCCACATCCGTGCCTAGTACATCAGATGCGAACCATTCGCAAATCGACGACGTGATCGCCGTCGCTGCCGCCAGGCGCTCAACGAGGGTTGGTGCCTCTCGCCAGGCGCCGCATGGTGGCTCGTAGGCGATGTATCTTGGTCTTGGCGTAGCCGTGCCACCCGAATGGGCGGTACGGCCTTTCGGTTAGAGCAGGGGCAAGCTGCCCGTCGAAGCGCTGTTTCACAATCTGAGCCAGCCTGTAAAACGGGTCTGTTCTGGTCCGTTCGAGTAATTCGACGAAGCTGGGCCTCAACGGGCGGGTCCGCCAGTCGTGGTAGCGCGCGTACTCGGCGGGGTTTGCCGAGAGCCAAGCAAGGTGGGCGGCCAAGTCGCGCGGTGAGGCGAACTTGGTGGCGTCGATGTAGCAGTGATCGCCCGGCGCGAAGTCGGCGATGCTCGGTGCTCCACGATAAACCGGGACCGTTCCGGTTAGAAGCGGCTGGAAGAACTTCTCGGTGACGTAGTCGGTCTCCATCGTGTTTTCTAATCCGAGGCAGAACTTGTAGCGGCCGATGGTCTGCAGCTTGGTCTCAGTGCCCAGATCCGGCACGGGCAGCGTCCGGTTGTTCTGGAAACGACCATATGAGTCGACGGGAAGGTGCCGCATGAGTTCGATGGCGAATTCATCTCGTCCGCACGTATCTGAACTTGCCGACTGGATCAGGACAGCGGGATTTGGTTCGGTTTTTTCCGGGACGGGTTGACGCGATGCCTCTTGCCAGGAGTCAGTCGAAGGCAAGTAGGGGCACCACACGTCGTCGGCTCGATCGAATCCCATGTGCAGATCGAAATGCTCCGAAATGTCCGAACGGGTCCAGTTGCTGGTCCGAAGACGGCTCTCCATGGACCAGCTTACCCAGAGCTGGCCTGGATATTTGACCGCATCGCGGATGTTCCTGAACCCCGGCAGATGGAACACCGCCGCATCGGCCTCCCTCAGGCGGGTGCGATCCGTGCTGAACTCGACGCCGGGGACGGAACCGACATTCGTGAAGTCCGGGTAGGTCCCGAAGAAGCTGTTGTAGAGCACGATGAGGCAGCGTCGGGAGACTGCCGTGAGCACCTCTGCCTGTTGCACTGATTCCATCAGATTCTCTGCATCAGCCGGGTGAACATCAACAGTCCCTCGGGCCAAGGACCGTGCCCCGACTCGAGGTTGATGTGACCGGCTTCGCCGGCGAAGTGCAACTCCGAACCCCAGGCGCTCGCCATGTCGGCGGCACGGTCGGCGGTGACGTAGGGATCGGTCGTCGAGACCACCAGCAGCGAGGGGAAAGGCAGGGGATCGCGTGGCACGTCGTCGAAGCTGCGGCCTTGCTTGGGGAAGCTCGGTCGTTCGTGATCGGGCGGCGAGACGAGCAGCGCGCCCTTCACCTTGCCCGCCGGGAAGCGCGGCGCGGCATGCACCAGCGCCGAAATGGCCAGCGAGTGCGCCACCAGCACGACGGGGCGCTCCGCCGACTCTACGGCCTCGACGATCGCCGCAGTCCAGTCGCGAATATCCGGGTCGTCCCATTCGTCCTGTTCGACGATACGGCCGGTGGAAAAGCGCTCGGCCCAGCGGCGCTGCCAGTGGCCCTCACCCGAGTTGCCAAGGCCAGGCAGGATCAGGATATCGACATCAGCAATTCTCATGCGCCGTGCTTTCGGTTCATGAAGTAGGCGTGGCCATAGGGGTGGAGGTCCACCGCCGGGCCGTGCCTGTCATAAAAGCCTACCGCGTCGGGGACCGATAGCAACGCCATGCCGACCCCATCGCCGAGAAGCTCCTTGCAGGCCTCCAGCAGGCCCCTGCCGATGCCGCGTCCCTGGAACCCGTTATGCACCGCGAGGTCGCCGCAATAGGCGACCCAGGCGAAATCGGTGAGGCAGCGCGCGAGGCCGACACAGCGGCCATCGATGCGAGCACTGACGATCAGGTCGGCGCCGGCGATCATTGCCGCGACGCGCTCGCGGTCCCGTATCGGCCGGGTCGCCCCAAGCGCGCTGTTGCCGACCACGTCGATATAGTCGTCGACGGGCAGGGCGGCTTCGCGGGCGTAGACGATAGCCATCACACCTCCGGCCCGAAGACGCGCTCGAACAGCGCATCGACATGCTTCAGGTGGTAGAAATCGTCGAACATGGCGTCGATGTCGGAGGCGGAAAGCTTGGCGGAAACCTCCGGATCGGCCTTTAGCAACTGGCCGAACAGCCCGGTGCGGTCGCCGCGAGCCTGCCAGACCTGCATGGCGTTGCGCTGCACTGCGGCATAGGAGTCCTCACGGCTCATGCCGGCCTGGGTCAACGCCAGCAGCACGCGCTGCGAATTGTGCAGGCCGCCCAGCAGGTCGAGGTTGCGCTTCATGTTGTCGGGGTAGACCAGCAGGTTCTCAATCAGCCCGGTCAGCCGGTTGAGGGCGAAATCCAGCGTCACTGTCGCGTCCGGCCCGATCATCCGCTCCACCGAGGAGTGCGAGATGTCGCGCTCGTGCCAGAGCGCCACATTCTCGAGCGCCGGGGTCACCATGCCGCGCACCAGCCGGGCTAGGCCGGTGAGGTTTTCGCTCAGCACCGGATTGCGCTTGTGCGGCATGGCCGACGAGCCCTTCTGGCCGGGGGAGAAGAACTCCTCGGCTTCCAGCACCTCGGTGCGCTGCAGATGGCGGATCTCGGTGGCGACGCGTTCGACCGACGAGGCGATGACGCCGAGAGTGGCGAAGAACATGGCATGCCGGTCGCGCGGGATCACCTGGGTGGAAATCGGCTCGACGGCGAGGCCCAGCTTCTCGGCTACATAGGCTTCGACCTGCGGATCGATATTGGCAAAGGTGCCGATGGCGCCGGAGATGGCGGCGGTGGCGATCTCGGCTTTGGCGTTGAGCAGCCGCGCGCGGTTGCGGTCGAACTCGGCATAGGCCTGCGCCAGCTTGATGCCGAAGGTGGTCGGCTCGGCATGGATGCCGTGGCTGCGGCCGATGGTGATCGAATACTTGTGCTCCTTGGCGCGGCGCTTGATCGCCGCCAGCAGCCGGTCGAGGTCGGCGAGCATGATGTCCGAGGCGCGCGACAGCTGCACAGCGAGGCAGGTGTCGAGCACGTCCGACGAGGTCATGCCCTGGTGCAGGAAGCGCGCCTCGGGCCCGACGATCTCCGAAACGTGGGTGAGGAAGGCGATGACGTCGTGCTTGGTGGTGCGCTCGATCTCGTCGATGCGATCAACGTCAAAGGTGGCTTCGCCGCCCTTGGCCCAGATGGTCTCGGCTGCTTCCTTCGGCACGACGCCGAGTTCGGCCAGCTTGGTGGTCGCGTGAGCTTCGATCTCGAACCAGATCTTGAAGCGCGTCTCGGGCGACCAGATGGCGACCATTTCGGGGCGGGAATAGCGCGAAATCATGGGCTTGTGACTCTTTGTTCACGTAACGGATCGATTACGCGTTGATCTTGGTCGCGGCGTTGCGGATGGCCGCGATGCGGGGGGCATAAGTGGCCGGGTCGTTGCCGGCAAATATCGAGGTGCCAGCTACATAGACATCGGCGCCGGCATCGGCGAGGGCCCTGGCATTATCCACCGAGACGCCGCCGTCTACCTGCAGATCGATGGGGCGATTGCCAATCAAAGTACGCGCCTGGCGCAGTTTGGTCAGGCTTTCGGCTATGAACTTCTGCCCGCCGAAGCCCGGGTTGACGCTCATGACGAGGATCAGGTCGACATCGCCGATGACGTGCCCGATGGCCGAGACGGGGGTCGCTGGGTTGATGGCGACGCCGGCGCGCTTGCCCTCGGCGCGGATCGCCTGCAGCGAACGATGCAGGTGCGGCCCAGCCTCGACATGCACGGTGATCGAGTCGGCGCCGGCCTTGGCGAAGGCAGCCAGGTACGGATCGGCCGGGGCGATCATCAGGTGGACGTCGATGATCTTCTTGGTGAGCGGCCGGATGGCCGAGACGATCAGCGGGCCGATTGTGATGTTGGGCACGAAGTGGCCGTCCATCACGTCGACGTGGATGTAGTCGGCGCCGCCCGCATCGATGGCGCGAATCTCGTCGCCGAGCCGGGTGAAATCGGCGGAGAGGATGGACGGGGCGATGCGGATAGGGCGGTGAGCCATTAGTGAGGGCCTCAGTCAGCGCTTACAGGGCTGCTTAGCCTTCCCGGCAGGCCACCACAAGTATGTGCATGGGACATCCCACGCTCGGTGCTTCCTTCACAACGGAGCGAGCGGCGGCCCGCCGCATTGCCTCCGGCCCCGAACCGGCTATGACTTCGCGCGATTTGTCGGAGGCATGATGGACGGGTTCTCGTTCTGGCTGGTGTTCGGGGCAGGGGTGCTGAGCTTTCTCAGCCCTTGCGTGCTGCCGCTGGTGCCGCCCTACCTCACCTATATGAGCGGCGCGAGCTTCGACCAGTTGCGCGACGACGGCGCCACCGCCGGGGTGATCTGGCGGAAGAGCGTGTTCACCTCGCTGTTCTTCATCGCCGGGTTTTCAGTCGTCTTCATCCTGTTCGGCGCCACCGCCACGGCCTTCGGGCAGGCGTTCCGCCAGGCGCTGCCGATCATCACCCCGGTCGCCGGCCTCTTCATCATCGCGATGGGCCTGCATTTCCTCGGCGTGTTCCGCATCGGTTTCCTCGACCGGCAGTTGCGTCACAACGGGCCGGGCATTGCCAGCGGACCGATGGGCGGGTTCCTGCTCGGGCTGGCCTTCGCGGTCGGCTGGACGCCCTGCATCGGGCCGGTGCTGGCGGCGATCCTCGCGGTCGCCTCGACCAAGGAGACAGCGCTCGATGGCGCGGCGCTGCTGGGGCTCTATTCGCTCGGGCTCGGCGTGCCGTTCCTCCTCGCCGGCGTCGCAATCGGGCCG
>JBKJMF010000369.1:0-3282 GCA_046596525.1 Devosia sp.
GGTGGTGATCCAGAGCCTCTTACAGACCAAGGCGAACCTGCAGGCCGAGCTGGCGCAAAAGTCCACGACGCTGCTGTCCAACCACCCGACCATCAAGGCGCTGAAGGCGCAGATCGGCGAACTCACCAAGCAGATCGCCAGTGAGGCGGATCGTGTGGCGGATGCGCTGGAGGGAGAGGCCAAGGTCGAGGCAGGCCTCGAACAACGGCTGCGCGACGATCTTACCCGCGCCAAGCTGACCGCAGGCGACGCCACCAAGGGTACCGTGACGCTCGACAGCCTCGAGCGCGAGGCCAAGGCGCAGCGCGACCTCTTGGAGAACTATCTGGCGAAATATTCCGACGCCGTGTCGCGCACCGCCTCCAGCTCGGCGCTGCCGGACGTCCGCATCGTCAGCGAGGCCGCACCGTCAGCGGAGCCGGCCTCGCCGAAGATTCCGCTGATTCTCGGCGCCGTCGGCTTCGTGGCGCTGGCACTGCAAATCGGCGCGGTGCTGTTCGGCGAACTGATGTCCGGTCGCGCGCTGGTCGAGCGGGCGGCTACGGACGCCGAGCCGGAAGAGCTGTCTGCCGATGTCGAAGCCGAGGCTGCGGCCTTTGCCGAGGCCGAGGCGATCGACGACGAACTGGAACATGCCGTGGAATCGGGGCTGGCGCCCCCATCGCGCCCGGCCGACGACGACCTAGCCCAGCTGTCCGCCGCGGTCAGTGCGCATCAGTTGCGGACCGTGCTGCTGGCGAACCTCGATGGCGGGCACGAGACCGTCATGGTGATCGACCGCCTGCTCGAGGATGCGCTGATGTCGGATCTCAGCGCCGTTGTGGTGGATGCCGGCAGCGGCGAAGCCGGCACCGCGCTCGGCCTTACCGATCTCGCGGCGGAGCGCGCCGACTATGGCGACGTGATGCAGCGCGCCGGAGAGAACCTCGCCGAAGTGTCGTGGGGTCGCCTGCCGACGCTCGATCGCCGCTCGTCGCGGCCGCTGACCATGGTCGAGGCATTGGCCGACATCTATCACGTGGTGATCGTCGACACCGGCCGCGTCGGCGTGGCCTCGAGCCTGCCGCTATTCACCGGTGCGCGCGCCACGGTCGTGCTGGTCACCGGCGAGACGGCGAGCCCGGTGGCCATAGGCGCAGCGCGGCGCGATATCGTGGCGCTTGGCTTCGAGGTCGGTCGCGTCGTAAGCCTGCCCGCAGTCAGGGCGGACGTGGCGTAGGCCGGATGGCGGACCTCAAGTACAGGCTGATCGGTGCCGCCTTCGAATTGCTGTGGGCGAGCCAGCTGACGCGCCTGATCCGCCGGCACTCGAAGTCGCGGGGCGTAATCTTCACCCTGCACCGGGTGCTGCCCGACGATCCGGCCGATTTCTCGCCCAACGCGATTCTCCAGGTAAAGCCGGACTTCCTCGAGTTCACCATCACCCGAGTGCGCGAACTCGGCTTCGACATCGTCGATCTCGACGAGGCGGCCCGCCGCATAGAGATGGATGAGCCTGCCAAGCCGTTTGTGGTCTTTACCTTCGACGATGCCTACCGCGACAACCTCCGCTACGCGCTGCCGATCCTGCGGCGGCAGCAATGCCCGTTCACACTCTACGTGCCGACCGCGCTGGTCGACGGGGTGGGGGAGGTGTGGTGGCAGGCGCTCGAGGACATCGTCGCCGGGCAGAACGCGCTGGCCGTCACCTACAACGGCGACACCGAGTACTACGCCACTGCGAACCTCGAGGAAAAGCAGCGGGCCTATGACAGCCTCTACCGCCGCATGCGGACCATCCCCGAGGCGGACCGGGTCAAGCTGATCCGCGACCTTGCCGGGCAGTACAATTTCAATCTGGCACAACATTGCCGGGAGCTGATCATGACCTGGGCCGAGCTCCGCAGCTTCGCGCTCGATCCGCTTTGCACCATCGGCGCCCACACGGTGCACCACTATGAACTGGCAAAGCTCAGCCCGCAGGATGCGCGGAACGAGATCGAGCAGTCGGTCCGCATCCTCAAGGCGCAGTTCGGCAAGACCCCGCTGCATCTCAGCTACCCGATTGGGGGGAGTGTTTCGGCCGGGCCGCGGGAGTATACGCTGGCGCGTGAACTCGGGTTGCGTACCGCGGTGACGACACGGCCGGGCGGGCTCTATGCCGGGCATCGGCATAGCCTCCATTCGCTGCCGCGTGTGTCGCTCAACGGGATGTTCCAGTCCCGGCGCTATGTCGACGTGTTCGCCACCCCGGCGGTGTTCTCAATGCTGCCGGGTTGATCGGCTCTATCCCTCGCCTTCCTCACTCGACTGATTCACTTCGGAGCATTCATGGCAGACCTCATCGTCGACGGCGCGCACCCGGTCTCGGGCACCATCCGTCCGTCCGGCAACAAGAACGCGGTGCTGCCCATGCTCTGCGCTACCTTGCTGACCGACGAGGAAGTGACGCTGTCGAACGTCCCCGAGATCAGCGATATCGACAAGCTGGTCGAGTATTTCCGCTCCAAGGGCTCGCGCGTCGAGCGCAGCCTCGAGGCGCAGACGCTGACCATCCAGCATGATTTCAAGGCCTTCGCGACCAGCGATGCCGAGCTGCCGGTGGGCATCCGCGCCGCCGTGCTGCTGCTGGCGCCGGTGCTGCTGCGCAGCGACCACCTGATCTTCGATACCGAGGCCAAGGGCTGCGCGCTCGGCGTGCGTGAGATCGACCCGCATCTCGAAATCCTCGAGCGCTTCGGCGGCACCATTGCCGGCACGCACCCGTTCCGCATCGAGCGCCGCAACGAAATCCGCGGCGCCGACCTGTGGCCCGATTATGCCTCGGTGACCGCCACCGAGACCTTCGTGATGATCGCGGCGCTGGCCAAGGGCACCTCGACGATGAACAACGCGGCCTCCGAGCCGCATGTGCAGGCGCTCTGCGACATGCTGGCAGCAATGGGCGCCGATATCGATGGTATCGGCACGTCGCGGCTGACCGTGCGCGGCGTCGGCACGCTCTCGGGCACCACGGCGCGCGTGCCTGACGATCACCATGAGGTCGCGACCTTCCTCGCCATCGGCGCAGTCACGGGTGGCCGGCTGACCGTCGAGACCGACATGGGCCCGCAGTTGACGCTGATCCTCCGCCAGTTCGGCAAGCTCGGGCTGGAGTTCGAGGTCGGCGAGGGCAAGGTCACGGCAACCGGCTGGACCCGCAAGATCACCGAGCCCTACACGGCGGAGATGTTGCCCAAGATCGAGGCGGCGCCCTGGCCGTATTTCCCGGCGGACCTGCTGCCGCATGCCATCGGCATTTCT
>JBKJMF010000588.1:0-3509 GCA_046596525.1 Devosia sp.
CCATCAACGTCGCTTTGCTGACCGCCTCACGTTGGGCCTCGAACAGCGTTTCGAGTAGCACGTATGCGCGATAGCCCATCGGCACAACATTGCCGCTATGTTGCGTTCACCGGTTAAGCCCACCGCAAAGCGGACATGGGTCATCCCCCGGTGGACGTACTTCTAGCCATCCATCCATCCAGGACAATGGGACCATGCTCGCTTCCAGGAGAAACACGGCGAGGATACCTGCGCTGGGCGTTGGTGATGGGAGGCCAGACTGGCTCTATTCCTCAGGTTCGAGCGTTTTCAGATAGGCAACGATGGAGCAGGACGCGCGGTTCGGTGAGGAAAGGTCAAGCGACTGCCCTTCCTACGGTCGTGCCATCCCATGTAGCGGAAGATTTCTTGCGAACAAGTCTTGAGGGTCTACCGCCAGCTTTACGGCGGCGAGCCGCTCGGTGCCCGCCCCAGTTTGTTACTTAGTACTCATGCATGTGGCGCCAAGGGCAGCCTACCCGTCAGCGATTGGCAACAATAACACTCCGGGTACTGCCGGGATTGAGTATGTAAGTAGATCAGACAGCATTCATCGTGGGGCTGCGAACGGGAACAGCGCGCTGGCGACCACAAGGACATCGGCGCTGCATGGGTGTTTGGAACGTGCCACGATGTCCGCTATCGGTCTAGTTAGCTGCTGCCACTGACCGACGTCCCTTCTGCGGCCAAATGCCGAGATAGCGTGCGGGTGATAATCAATGCGTATCAGGCAAAAACGGAGGGCCACCGCAGCGGAATGGTCCGGCAAGCACAAGAAATGCCTACGCTGTCGGCGTTGACGATCCCAGACATCGCGTGCTTACTCTAACATGTCAGTACTAGGCGGCACCGCACAGCGGGCACGCTATCCTGTCCAAAGTGACGGGGACAAGGGAGGGCGACTGATGGCCATGCAGGTGGCCGTGGGGGCGTCGATCGGGGATCGGAGCCGCCATGACGCAGTCGGTCTTAGTGAGTCTGAAGGGCATCTCAAAGGCCTTCTCCGGAATTCCTGTCATCAAGACCGTCGATTTCGACGTGTGCGCCGGCGAGGTACATGCCCTGCTCGGGGAGAACGGTGCCGGCAAGTCGACGCTCATCAAGATTGTTGCGGGGGTGCATGCACCGGACAGCGGCACGATCCGGATTGGTGACACCGAGTTCAATTCGATCTCGCCCCGCGAGGCGCGCAAGGCTGGCATTGCTACTGTCTACCAGGAGCTTCTGCTATTCCCCGAACTGACGGTTGCCGAGAACGTGTTCCTTGGCAATGCGCCGAGGACGACCATGGGCACGCTCGACTGGAGCCTGATGCGCCGGCGTTCGCGGCAGCTGCTCGATTCGCTCGACAGCCCGGACCTCGACGTTGACGCCAAGGTCGGTACCCTGTCGGTCGCGAACCGGCAGCGCGTCGAGATTGCGAAGGCGCTGAGCCAAGATGCCAAGGTTCTCATCATGGACGAGCCGACTGCGGCGCTCGCCGATGCCGACGTCAAGCGGCTGATGGTGGTGATCAAGCGACTGCGCGAGCGTGGGGTGGGCATCATCTATGTCAGTCACAAGCTGCCCGAGATTTTTGAGCTTGCCGACCGCGTAACGGTTTTGCGCGACGGCGCACTGATCACCACCAGACCGATCGGCGAGGTGACCGAGCAGACCCTTGTTGCAATGATGGTGGGCCGCGACATCGACCATATGTTTCCGAAACTCGACCCGACGATCGGCAAAACCATTCTCAAGGTTTCGAACGTCTCCTGCGGCGCGCGCGTGCAGGAAATTTCGTTCGAGCTGAGGCGTGGCGAGATCCTCGGCGTTGCGGGTCTCGTCGGCTCGGGGCGTACCGAACTGGCGCTCACCATTTTCGGCATCACCCCGGCGACGTCGGGCACGATCGAGATCGATGGACAGCAGGTGCGGATTTCCAATCCCAAGGGTGCTCGCAACCTTGGCATCGCCTACGTGCCCGAAGACCGTGGCCTGCAGGGCCTCGTCAAGCCGATGACCGTCGCCCAGAACACCTCAATGGCCGCGATGCACCATGTGGCGCGCTGGGTGTTCATCGATGTCGGCACCGAGCTGAGGCGGGCCGCCGAGGCGGTCGCCAAGCTCGGCATCCGGGCGCGTGGTCCGGATCAGACCGTCGGGCAGTTGTCCGGCGGCAACCAGCAGAAGGTAGTGCTTGGCAAGTGGCTCGAGACCGAGCCGCGCATCCTCATCATGGACGAGCCGACGCGCGGCATCGACGTAGGCGCCAAGTCGGAGATCCATGCACTGATGAGCCGGCTTGCGAAGGACGGCATGGCAATCCTGATGATTTCGAGCGAATTGCCGGAGGTGCTCGGCATGAGCGACCGCATACTCGTAATGCACGGGGGGAGGGCGGTGACCATGATCGATCGCAAGGATGCGACGCCCGAGACCGTGGGCGCAGCGATGACCCAGGCCGGCCTCGCCGGGGAGGCCGCCTGATGGCCGTGGACGCTTCACCGGCCTTCCGTGGGCACCGCAGTCCGCTGGCGCGGTTCGTTTCGACCTACGGGCAGGAAATCGTCATCGTCTGCGCGATCATCCTGCTCTTTGTGGTAGTCGGCACCATCGCGCCGCGCTTCCTCGGCGCCAACAATGTCAACACGATCATCTCAGGCAATGCCTACATTGCGGTCGCTGCGATAGGCATGTCGATGATCATCATCAGCGGGCATATCGATGTTTCGGTGGGCGCCCTGATCGGCGTACTTGCCACAGTGTCCGGCACCCTGGCGGTTTCAGGGTTTCCGATCTGGGTGGCATGGATCGCACCGGTCTTCGTCGGCATCGCGGTCAATGCGGTGGTCGGGGCGCTGGTCGCCTACGGCCGCATTCCGTCTATCGTCGTGACCCTCGGCATGCTGTCGATCCTGCGCGGCGGGCTGGTGTCCGTAACCGGCGGTGCCTGGATCAACAACCTACCCAAGGGATACCAGCTGGCCCAACAGCGGCTGTTCGACATCCCTGCGCCGGTTTGGTTCATGGCGCTGTTCACGGTACTCGCGTTCCTGTGGATGAAGCACACCGCATTCGGGCGTTCCCTATACGCGATGGGCGGCAACCCAGAGGCGGCGCGCGCCGCCGGCATTCCCATCGAACGCCGAACGGTTCAGGTCTTCATGATCCACGGCGGGTTCGCCGGCCTGGCCACCGTGCTGTTCGCAACGCAACTACAGATTATCCAGTCGACGGTGCCGAACGGACTCGAGCTGACCATCATCACCGCCGCCGTGATCGGCGGCGTGTCTATCCTCGGAGGGACCGGCACGGCGATCGGCTCGACGCTCGCCGCGATCCTGTTCGCGGCCATCGGCTCGGCAATGATCTTCATCAATGTTTCGGCTTATTGGCTGCGCGCCGTGATCGGCGTCCTGATCCTCATCACCGTGCTCGCCGACATGCTCAGGCGGAACCGTGAGATGCGGGCGGCCAAACGATGACCTTCTCAAAGCTCCTTCGCCATG
>JBKJMF010000249.1:0-6081 GCA_046596525.1 Devosia sp.
GGCTCCGTGGCGCGCCTGCGTCCTCGGCCTCCGCGACTACGTCAAAAAGAACGGCTTCAAGTCGGTGGTGCTCGGCCTCTCGGGCGGCATCGACAGCGCCATCGTCGCCGCCATGGCGGTAGACGCCATCGGCGCCGAGAACGTCCACTGCCTGATGCTGCCCTACCGCTACACCTCGCCCGAAAGCCTCGCCGACGCCAAGGATTGCGCCGAGCGGCTCGGTGTCCGCTACGACGTCGTCTCGATCGGCGATCCGGTGGAGGCCGCGCTCCACGAGCTGCAGCCGGTGTTCGGCAACCGCCCGATCGATCTCACCGAAGAGAACATCCAGTCGCGCATGCGCGGCGTCTACCTGATGGCGGTCTCGAACAAGCTCGGCTCGCTCCTCCTCACCACCGGCAACAAGTCGGAGATGGCGGTGGGTTACGCCACCATCTATGGCGACATGAATGGCGGCTTCAACCCGATCAAGGACATGCTGAAGATGCGTGTCTACGAGCTGGCCGACTGGCGCAACAAGCACCGCCCGGCCGATTGCCTCGGCCCGGATGGCGTGGTGATAACCCAGAACATCATCGACAAGGCGCCCTCGGCGGAACTTCGCCCCAACCAGACCGACCAGGACTCGCTGCCGCCCTATCCGATCCTCGACGAAATCCTCGTCGGGCTGGTTGAGCTCGAACTCTCGGTGGCTGAAGTGGTCGCGCGCGGCGATGGCCGCTTCGATCGAGCGCTGGTGAAGCGCATCGAGAAGCTGGTCAACATCGCCGAGTACAAGCGCCGCCAGTCGGCCCCCGGTGTGAAGATCTCCCGCAAAGCCTTCGGGCTAGGTCGCCGCTATCCGATCACCAACGGCTACCGCGACGAGAACCTGATCGCCGAGCCAATGGCGCGACTGGATAGCAAGGGGCTGGAATGAGCGCCAACCGCTGGCCGGAGACCCCCCTCCCATCCTCCCCCACGAGGGGAGAGGTGCCGCACCTGTGCCCGGGCACCATCGAGCCACAGCCTCTTCTCTTCACCTCCCCCTTCATGGGGGAGGCCGGGAGGGGGCCGTCTCTATCAGTCGGCGTCAGCCCATGACCGTCGTCCGCTACGCCCCATCCCCCACCGGCCGCCTGCACCTCGGCAATGCCCGCCCGGCGCTGATCAACTGGCTGTTCGCCAAGGCCAACGGCGGCCAGTACATCCTCCGCCTCGACGACACCGACACCGCCCGCTCCACCGAAGAGTTCGCCCGCGGCATCGAAACGGACCTGACCTGGCTCGGCATCACCCCCGACCTGAAAGTCCGTCAGTCCGATCGCACCGCGCTCTACGATGCCGCCCGCGATAACCTGATCGCCGCGGGCCGCCTCTACCCTGCCTACGAGACCGAGGAAGAACTGGACAGCAAACGTGCCCGCGCGCGCTTGCTCGGCCGCCCGCCGGTATATGATCGCGCCGCGCTGAACCTCACACCCGAGCAGCAGGCAAAGTACGAAGCCGAGGGCCGTAAGCCCCACTGGCGCTTCAAGCTCGATGGCCGCCCGGTTGCGTTCAACGACCGGATCAAGGGCCCGCAGACCGTCAACACCGCCTCGATGTCGGACCCGGTGCTGATCCGCGCCGACGGCTCTTACCTCTACACGCTGCCCTCCGTCGTCGACGACATCGACCTCGCGATCACCCACGTGATCCGCGGCGAGGACCACGTCAGCAATACCGGCACGCAGATCGAAATCCTTGAGGCGCTGGGCGGCAAGGTCCCGGCCTTCGCCCACCACAACCTGCTGACCGGCGCCGAAGGCGAAGGCCTCTCCAAGCGCATCGGCTCGCTATCGCTGGCCGAACTGCGCGAGGCCGGCTACGAACCGATGCCCGTCGCCATGGCAGCCGTGCTGACCGGCACCAGCCTGCCGCTTGAGCCCTATCCGGACCTCGCGGCCCTCGGGCAGGTATTCACGTTGAGCGCCGTCTCGCACGGCTCCGCCCGCTTCGATCCGGCGGAGCTCGCGAGCCTCAACGCCCGCATCCTGCATCAGATGCCCTACGAGACAGCCCGTCCGCGGCTGGAGCCACTCGGTCTTGCCTCAGAAGCACTATGGCTGGCGCTGCGCGGCAATCTCTCGGTATTCAACGACATCGCTGACCTGGCGACCCTCGTCTCAGGACCCGTAACCCCGCTCGTCGCCGACGAAGACCGCGAGTTCATCGCCACGGCGCGTGAGTTGCTGCCGCCGGAGCCGTGGGACGAAACCACCTGGTCGAAATGGACCGAAGCCGTGAAGGCCGCCACCGGCCGCAAGGGCAGGGCGTTGTTCCATCCCCTGCGTCTCGCCCTCACGGGCCGGGAGCAGGGGCCGGAACTCAAGTCCCTGCTTCCACTTGTGGGGCGTACGGCGTGCTTGGCCCGACTACCCTGACGCGCTTGTTGCCGAACTGCACGATCCGCACGGGCTGAGCGGTCGCCGCAACCACCGGCACAGCCACTGCCACCGGTGTTTCGCCGGGCGCAGCTGGACGCCTGCGCGGCAGCGGCACGTCGAAGAACGTCGTCAGTTCCGCCACCTGCGTTACCGGAGCGGTCACCACTGCCGAGTTGATGTTGCGCGAATCGCGCAAAGGCAGCGGGAAAGTCGCACCGCGGAACGTCACCATCGCGCGTGTGCCACCCGTCGATAGCTCCGCCAGCGTGATCGCCCCCTGGTCCTGCGTCGAGGTACACTTGCTGGCAGTGTCGAACTCGGTGCGGAACTTGAAGGCGTTGGGTAGCGACGAGTAGGGCTCGCCGTACTCGTTGATCATCTGCTCCGGTTCCTGCCCCGGATTGTCATAGTAGTAGAGATCGACATCCAGCCCCGGACATTGCGCCCGGCATTGCTGCGCGTCGTTGGCGACGTAATCGACCAGCGTCGAATAACTGATCGGCCACCAGAAGCCGTCGGTCTTCCGCACACAGAGCGTCCGCACGGTGTGGTAGTCGCCATACGGGTCGAACTCTTCCCCGCGAACCCCGCCTTCGCCGTCATAGCCCTCGGTAAACACCCCGAACAGCTGCTCGAACAGGTTGCCGCGGCCTTCGCGCTGGACCTGGACCCGCGAGCGGCCATCGCAGTCGAAGCGCGCCATTTCCTGCAGGATCGCCTCGCGCTGCTGCGCCACTGCCTCGCCGGTATCGACGCTCTGGGAAAGCTGTTGCACTTCCTCGCGGCCACGCAGCACCTCGCGGGCCAGCGCCCGGCATTCGCCGCTGAGCTTGCGCCCGGCCTTGGCCTCGTCGTTGCAGCCCTGGCGCACATATGCGCTCTCCGAGCGCTGCACTTCGCGCTGCAACCGCTTGAGGGTGCCGCCCTGCGAATTCTGGAAATCGGAGTTCCGGTCGAGCGAGCGCAATGTCGCCTGCAGCCGGCCGCAGCTATTGGCCTGCGCATAGGCCGTCGATACGTCGGGCAGCAGCCCGACCCATGCCGTGAACAGCAGCACGGCAAATCGGAGCAGGAATGTCGCGGCGCTTGGCGTGGCGCGGGTCATAAGTTCGAACCGGATCGTGTGGCCCTCCGTTAGTCGGCCAATACGCCTAAAGCGAGACGGCGCCAAAGGATTCGCGCAACCCTTAGCACAGCCACTCTCCCATTAACGTCCGGTAACCGAAGCGGCTGCATCCGGTCCGGTTGGTAACGCAGCCGTGACTTCGTCTGCCGCAGTTTGTGAGGATTAGCGCCTGCCAAACGGTGTTGTTGATGGGTAGGCTCGCCGCCTGCATGTTGCCAACCAGCGGTACCGATTGGCAAATCCTCAGCGTCATCCAGCCTCCCAGCAGGAACTTCAGGAGTTATCCATGCCGTCGAACAAAATCGCAGCCTTAGCGCTGAGCCTTGTCGTGGCCGCCGCCGCGACCTTCGTCTTCGCCCAGGACGTTGTCATTACCCCCGATCCCACCCTTGCCGCGCTGAGCCACGAAGAGATGGTGGTGAAGCGCCAGGCCATCATGAAGGAAGACGGCGGTATCCTGAAGGGCGCCGGCGCTCTCACCGGCGCCGAGGCAGCGACCGCTGCCGGGCACCTGATCACCAACTTCTCCAATCTCACCGTGCTGTTCCCCGAAGGCTCGGCCGTCGGCGACTCTGAAGCGCTACCGGCGATTTGGGAGAACAATGCCGATTTCCAGGCCATTCTCGCCAAGGCCGTTGCCGGCGCCACCGCGCTGAAAGCGGCGGCCGAGGCGGGCGACGCCACCACCTACGCTGCCACTATCAAAACTATCGGCGGCTTCTGCGGCGAGTGTCACCAGACCTATCGCCAGAAGTCCTGACCGGCCTCGCATCACGCATCACGGGCGGTCCGGCAGCGGGCCGCCCGTTGCATTTCTGCCAATGGCCGGATCGGAACTTCTGTGTTTAGGTGAGCTTCATCGCGCCACGCGCCGCTGGAGTAACCCCCTTTGCAAGTTCGCATCGCTTTCGCCGCCCTTGTCGGCCTGATCACCTTTTCCGCGACGCCCGCCGCCTGGGCCCAGACCCCGGCAGACTTCGCCAAGTTCAGTGAATCCTGCATGACGGCCGAGGCTTTCCTGCTCGGCGAAGTGCCTGCCGGCGTTGATTCCTCCACGATCCTCACCCCGCTCTGCGGCTGCCTCACCGGCGCCTTCAAGGACCTGCCGCAGAAGGATGTCGATATGCTCGCGGCCGACCTGCGTGGCGAAGGCACCGACGAGGCGCACACTGCCCACGGCAGCTACGAGAAGGTGTCCGAATCCGCCCGCGAGGGCCTGACCACCTGCTTCGCCAGCCCCGAGGTCACCGCCGCCATGGCCGCCGCGGCCCCGCCGGCCGCCGAGCCGGCTCCGGAAGCGGCGCCCGCTGCGCCCGCGCAGTAACCTCGCGAAAACCTCACTGGCAGGGGCGCTTCGGCGCCCCTTGCTTTTTGTCGGGAGCGCAGTCAGATTGCGCCCCATGAAAACCGGCACCGCAAACTGCATTTTCGGCTGCATTACTATCCGCTAGGCATCTGCTGGCGGCTCGGTTTTCTTCATCCTCGATTTCTAGACCCGAAGAATCCGGCCGCGAGCACGTGGAGCGTTGTCAGGAAAAGTTGCAGACTTTTCCGGTTCGACAGCGCGACCACTCAAGACGATCGTGCGCGAGGAACACTGGCTTTGGGCGAGACCACACTTAGGCTCCACAACACGCTGACCCGGGCGAAGGAGGACTTTGTCCCCATCGATCCCAACAACGTCCGCATGTATGTCTGCGGACCGACGGTCTACGACTATGCCCATATCGGCAATGCCCGCCCGGTGATCGTCTTCGATCTGCTGTACCGGCTGCTGCGCCACGTCTACGGCGCCGACCACGTGACCTATGCCCGCAACATCACCGACGTCGACGACAAGATCAACGCACGAGCAGTGCGCGATTACCCCGGCCTGCCGCTCAACGAGGCGATCCGCAAGGTCACCGAAAAGACCGCTTCGCAGTACTTCAAGGACGTCGCCGCGCTCGGCGCGCTCGAGCCCGATCACCAGCCCCGCGCCACCGACTTCATCCCCGAGATGCAGTCGCTGATCACCACCCTGATCGGCAGCCGCCATGCTTATGAAGCGGCGGGCGAAGTGCTGTTCGACGTCGGCTCGATGCCCGATTACGGCAAGCTGAGCGGCCGCAACCTCGAGGACAACCTCGCCGGCGCCCGCATCGCCGTCGACGCCCACAAGAAGAACCCCGCCGATTTCGTGCTCTGGAAGCAATCCAGCGCCGACGAGCCCGGCTGGGACAGCCCATGGGGCAGGGGCCGCCCCGGCTGGCACATCGAGTGCTCGGCCATGAGCGAGCGCTATCTCGGCCAGGTGTTCGACATCCACGCCGGCGGCCTCGACCTGATCTTCCCACACCACGAGAACGAGATCGCCCAGTCCCGCTGCGCTCACGGCACGCCGGTGATGGCCAACTACTGGCTGCACAACGGCTTCCTGCAAGTCGAAGGCCAGAAGATGAGCAAAAGCCTCGGCAACTTCATCACCATGCACGAGCTGCTCGAAACCGACAAATTCGGCGGAAAGAAGTGGGACGGCGAAGTCTTGCGGCTGGCCATGCTGATGAC
>JBKJMF010000271.1:0-3407 GCA_046596525.1 Devosia sp.
CCACCAGTCGGTCCAGTCGCCGCGCAGGGTCGGCAGGGTGTCCTTGGGCTGGGCACGGACCCGATCGAAGAACTCGCTGAGCGTGCCGAAGCGCAGCTTGATGCCGCCCGAGGGGGCATTGCCCTCGTTGAAGCGGCGGATGAAATCGGGCAGCGCCGCCTGCGGCGCGCCGTTGTCGTGGTAGCGGATGTTGGTGATCTGCATCATCAGGAACGGATGCGGGTAGCCGTCGTCCTCGAAGCGCCTGGCCCACTTGGGTACACGGTCGCGCGCCTCGTCCATGTCGGTCGGAATGCGGAGGCTGCGGTCCGAGGTCACGCCGTAGATGAAGCCGTTGTAGGCGGTGATGGCGCGGCCGCCGGGGGCTTCCCAGTTGAAGGCGCGCGGCCACGGCTTCAGCGCATGGCCATAATGCTCGTTGATGGCCATCGAGACGCCGGTGATGCCGTGGTCGAGCAGCGCATCGACGACACCCCAGGGCAGGCCGTTGACGTCGGTGTTCATCGCCGAGCGCACGGGAATGCCGAGATCGCGGAAGAACTTCACCGGCTTCAGCACGTCGACCACCATCGAGTGGTCCATCAGCGGGGTCATATGCCAGCCCATGCCGGCCACTTCGAACTGGCCGCGCTTCACTGCCGCCATGAAGCGGTCGCGGTCGGTGTTGGACGCATGCTTCCACCAGTCGACGGTCACGCCAGTGACTTCGCAGGTCCAGCGGAACTTGGCGTCATCGGGGTAGTCCTGCGTGCGCTCGGCGATATCGAGCGCCTCGTCGACGAAGCGGCGGTGCAGTTCCATCACCACCGGTTGCGGGTGGGTGTAGCCAATGTCGGTGTGGCTGTGATGGACGAAGAGGATTTCTTTGATCATCGGGTGGCTCGGATCATCGTGTTGAAGTTGGGAGGGGGGGACCGCCTAGAAGGCGGCGAGCTTGACCGACATCGGCGTGCCGACATCGAAATGCTGGAGGGGTTCGGAGAGGATTCCGGCCGCGGAATCGATCGCGAACACCGTCAGCCGGTCGGAATCCTGGTTGGCAACAACGAGGTGCCGGCCAGAGGGCGAGAAGGCGAAATCGCGCGGCGTGACGCCGCCACTCGGCCAGCGGCCGGTCTGCGTCAGCTTGCCGGTGGCGGGGTCGATCCGGAGCCCGAGGATTTCGTTGCAGACGCGCAGCCCGACGAAGAGATGCCGGCCATCGGCGGTCAGCAAGATGCCGGCGGGCTGCACGATGCCGTCGTCGAGCGAGGGGATCGAGAACGCGTCGCGCTGGCTGAGCGTGCCGGTTTCCGGATCTACCGCGAGGCTCACCACCGTGGGGATCAGCTCGCTGACCATGAAGAGAGAGCGGGCGTCGGCAGAGAACACCAGGTGGCGCGGGCCGAGGCCGAGCGGCAGGGTGAAGTCACGGACTGGCTCGTGCGTCAGGCTGCCGTCGGCGCCGAGGCGATAGGCGACCAGCTTGTCGATGCCGAGATCGGCGCCGTAGACGATGTCGCCGCCGGGTGCGGGGACGACGCAATGTGCGTGGGCCGCGGTCTGACGCGTCGCATTCGGGCCACTGCCCGTGTGCCGGACGCTGGCGACTGCCGCACGAAGCGAACCGTCACTGGCGATGGGGAAGACGCTGAGGGAATGATCCGGCCAGCCGGCGGGGTTGGCGCCGTTGTAGTTGGCGACCAGCAGGAATTTGCCGTCGGATGACAGGCTGGCGTGGCAGGCTTCGTTGCCGAGGGTCGGCTGGCGGTTGATCAGCCGGAGCCCGGCGGGCTCGACGGCGTAGGCGGCGATGGCGCTCTCGCGGGTGCCGGTGATTTCGCAGGTCGAGTAAAGCCGGCCGCGCGCCGCGTCGGTCACCAGCCAGGCGGTATCGTCGACGCCACCCACGACATCTAGGGCGCTGAGTTGGCCCGTCTGCTCGTCGAAACCGAGCCGCGTGATGCCCTGCCCGTTGGCCGCGCCGTATTGCGGCATCGGGCGCGTCAGGCTCCCGGTGAATGCGTAAACCGCCAAGTCGTCCCTCCCATTTTCCACTGCCATCGTCCGCGCGCCCTGCCGGCGCTTGCCAACCCTGTCGTTTGGATACAGGATCGGGAGCGATTGACACAACTAGTATGGTAGCTCTACAAACCTTTGGCAAGGGAGGACGATGCCGGTGAACGACACAGCCAAAACCTCGATGAATTCAGTGCTGGTCACCGGCGCGGCGATGGGCATTGGCCGCGCTGTGGCTGAGGTCTTGTCGGCCGAAGGTCGCGATCTCGTGCTGTTCGACCTCAACGCCGATGCGCTTCGGGCGACGGCGAAGGAACTCGGCGGCAAGCATGCTGTGCAGGTTGGCTCGGTCTCCAATCTCGCCGACTGCGAGGCGGCGGTGAAGCTCGCGGTGGATCGCTTCGGGGGACTCGCCGGCGTCTCGCACAATGCCGGCATCCAGACCTACGGCGACGCGGTTTCGACCACGCCCGAACTGTGGGCCAAGACGCTCGATACCAATCTCACCGGCGGCTTCTACGTCGCCAAGGCCGCGATGCCGGAGCTGCGGCGCAACAAGGGCGTGATCGTCCTGACGGCGTCAGTACAGGGCATGGCGGCGCAGAAGGGCGCATTGGCCTATGTGGTCGCCAAGCACGGGCTGATCGGGCTCGTCACCGGCATGGCGATGGATGAAGCCGCCAACGGCGTGCGCGTCCTTGGCGTGGCGCCTGGTTCGGTCGAGACGCCGATGCTGCGCTGGGCCATCAATCTCGATCCCAATCCCGCGGCGCTCGACGAAGAGATCGACGCGATGCACCCGATCGGCCGCCGCGCCCAGCCACGCGAGATCGCCGAGGTGATCGCCTTCCTCCTCTCCGACAAGGCCTCGTTCATGACCGGGGAAACCGTGCGCGTCGATGGCGGCATGCTGGCGCGCATCCCCGGCGCTCCCCGAAAAAGCTGAGACCACTTATGAAGATCGCCGACATCAAGGCCACCACCGTCGCAGTGCCGCTCGAGGCACCGCTGCGGCATGCGTCGGGCGCCCATTGGGGGCGGTTCGTGCGCACTATCGTCGAGGTGGTGACCGACGAGGGCATTTCCGGGTGGGGTGAACTCGGCGGTGGCGGCGAGAGCGCCGAGAACGCGGTGAAGGGGCTGCTGCCCTATCTTAGGGGGCATGACCCGCTGCAGCTTGAACAGCTGCGCTGGAAGATCATGAACCCGGTGGCCAGCCTCTACAATTCGCGCATGCAGGTGCATGCGGCGCTCGAAATGGCTTGCATGGATGTCGCAGGCAAGGCGCTCGGCGTCCGCGCCTGCGACCTGATCGGCGGGGCGCTGCGGGAGTCGATCCCATTCGCCAGCTACCTGTTCTACCGCTACGGCAACGAGAAGAACGGCTTTGGCGACGAGTTTTCGGCCGA
>JBKJMF010000330.1:0-3328 GCA_046596525.1 Devosia sp.
GGCGAAGCCGAAGCCCAGGCGATGGTCGACGCGTTTCCGAATGGCGCGAAGATTTTCCACCTGCAGGGTCAGCCCGTCGCAGGCCCGGCGATCGACCGCAACAAGGGTGTGCACAACATCCTGGACGGCATGAAGGACAAGTACCAGATCATCTTCGAACAGACTGCCAACTTCGCCCGTGCCGAAGCCCTGTCGGTCACCGAGGCTGGCCTTGCTGCCAACGGTAGGCCCGATGCGATCATCTGCGCCAACGACGATATGGCACTCGGCGTGGTGGAGGCCTGTGCTGCCCGCGGCTTCACCGACGTGAAGATCTACGGCTTCGACGCGCTTCCCGAAGCGCTGGTCGCAGTGCGTGACGGCACGCTGGCCGGCACGGTCGAGCAGTTCCCGGGCGAGCAGTCGCGTACCGCGGTGAGTATCGCGGTTGCATTCGCCAAAGACGGCACCAAGCCGGCCCAGGCGATCACGCTGCTGACCCCAGTGGTGATCGGCAAGGACAACCTCGACAAGGCCGAGCGTATCGGCGAAGCCGGCTGACGAACCTCCTGCCGACTGGCGCCGGACCCGGCGGATGTGCAAACATCGTTCCGGACCGGGCGCCGGTCGGCGCCCTTATTGACTGATCCGGGGAGGGACCGATGGCCGCAAGCGCCGCCGCGGAACAGAAGCTGCCGCCGCCACTGCTCGAGGTGATTGGCGTTTCCAAGCATTTTGCGGGCGTCACGGCGCTCAACGAGGTGTCGCTGGACGTGAGGGCCGGAGAGATCCTGGGCCTTCTGGGCGAAAACGGCGCGGGCAAATCGACACTCCTGAAGGTTCTGTCGGGCGCACAGCCGCCCTCGAGCGGCGGCATTGTGTTTGGTGGGGCCGAATACAAGCCGCAAAGTCCGGACGAAGCCAAGCGCGCCGGCATCGTCACCATCTACCAGGAACTTAGCCTGATCCCGACGCTGTCTGTGGCCGAGAACATCTTCATCGGGCGGGCCCCGACCGGGGCGTTCGGACTGATTGACTGGAACCGGATGCGGAACGAGACGCGCAAGATAATCGCGCGGGTAAATTTGACGATGGACCCCGACACTCCGGTGTCGTCGCTGTCGGTGGCCGAACAGCAACTGGTGGAGATCGCACGGGCCCTGTCGCTAGAGAGTCGGCTGATCATCATGGACGAGCCCACCTCAGCGCTGACGGAAAGCGAGGTGAGCCAGCTCCTTGGAATCATGTCTCGGCTGCGTGGTGAGGGCGTTGCCATCATGTTCGTGACGCACCGGCTGGAGGAGGCGTCCAGCATTTGCGACCGGGTGACAGTACTGCGCGACGGCCGGCTCGCCGGGAACATCGTGCGGGCGGATGCGCCAATCCCGATACCGCAGATCATCGAGAAGATGGTGGGGCGCGCCGCCTCCGAGCTCTACGCGCGGCCGACGCAGCGCGAGATCGGCGGAGCAGTGCGGCTCAGCGTGCGCGGGCTGAGGACGGTGCGCGACCCGGAGGCGCCGCATGCAATCGTCCTCGACGGCGTTGACCTAGACCTGAAGGCCGGGGAAATCCTCGGCATCGCCGGTCTCGTCGGCTCTGGCCGCACCGAACTGGCGCGGGCGATCTTCGGGGCCGACCCGATCGCGGCGGGCACGGTGACGCTTGACGGGGTGGCAATTGCGCCAAAATCGCCGGCCGACGCCATTGCGCTCGGCATTGGGCTGCTGCCCGAGGACCGCAAGCAGCAGGCGATCTTCGCCATGCTCGGCATTTTGCAGAACTTTTCCATCGCAGCGCTCGGGAGCTTTGCCAATCGGCTCGGCTTCATGGCGGAGCGGCGCGAGCGTTCGGCGCTAATGGAGTACAAGAAAGCGCTGACCATTCGCATGACCTCGTCCGAGCAGACCATTGACGGGCTCTCGGGCGGCAACCAGCAGAAGGTGATCCTGGCGCGCTGGCTGGCGCGCGACCCCAAGGTGCTGATCGTCGACGAACCGACCCGCGGCGTCGATGTGGGGGCCAAGACGGAAGTGCACCAGATCCTGGTGCAACTGGCGGCGCGCGGCATCGCGGTGATGATGATCTCGTCGGAACTGCCAGAGGTGCTGGCGGTGAGCGACCGCATCGTCACCATGCGGCAGGGACGGATCACCGGCCAAATGCCGGCGATCGAAGCGAGCGAAGAAAAACTCATGGCGCTGATGGCGCTCGACCAGCGGCGGGGAGACGCCTGATGACCACGGCAACCGATGGCGCCGAGCGCCGGGCGCCCAACTATTTCCGCATCCTCAAGCAGTTCGGGCCGCTGCTGTTCCTTCTCGTGCTGATGGTGGTGTTCGCCTTCACCAACAAGAGCTTCCTCGACCCCATCAACCTGTTCAACGTGGCGCGGCAGATCTCGATCACCGGGCTGATCGCGCTCGGCATGACCTTCGTCATCCTCACCGCCGGTATCGACCTCAGCGTCGGGTCGCTGCTGGCGTTCTGCGGCATGGTCGCGGCGGTGGTGGCGAAGGGCGGCACGGCCAATACGCTGTCGCTGTCGACCAATGGCAACCAAGGGTTCGGCTGGTTCGCGGCGCTGTTGGCGGCAATGGCGGTGGGTACCATCGCAGGCGGCGTGCAGGGCATCGCCATCACCCGGCTCAAGGTGCCGCCATTCGTCGTGACCCTGGGCGGGCTGACGATTTTCCGCGGGCTGACTCTGACCATTTCGGGCGGCGGGCCGATCTCCGGCTTCACCCCCGATATGCGCTGGTTCGGCACCGGCCTTGTCGGCCCGGTCCCGGTGCCGGTGATTATCTTCGCGGCGGCGGCGGTGCTGTGCCACATCGTGTTGCGCTACACACGCTACGGCCGGGCGGTCTATGCGGTGGGCGGCAATGTCGAGGCGGCGCGGCTTTCCGGCCTCCGGGTCGATCGCATCCTGGTGTCCGTCTACGTCATCGTGGGATTCTTCGCCGGGCTCGCGGCCTTCGTCCTGTCGGCGCGGCTCAATTCGTCCGAAGCAGTGGCCGGGCAGGGCTACGAGCTAACCGTGATCTCGGCCGTAGTGATCGGCGGGACCTCGCTGTTCGGCGGCATAGGCAGCGTCGGCGGCACGGTGGTGGGGGCGGCGCTGATCGGCATACTAGTCAACGGCCTCGTGCTCAACAACGTGTCGTCTTACACGCAGCAGGTGATTATCGGCCTGATTCTGATCGCCGCGGTGGCGTTCGACCGATGGCTAAAATCGCGCGTCAGGGGGTGATGGCAGCGTTCTGGAGCTGAAATGGTCACCATCAAGGACGTGGCGAAGCGGGCCAATGTCTCCTTCACCACGGTCTCCCATGTCATTAACAACAGC
>JBKJMF010000459.1:0-3914 GCA_046596525.1 Devosia sp.
GTGGCCTGCTGCGGGAGGGTGGTCGCAGACACCGAGACCGGCGCCAGCAGCAAGAGCGAAAACGGGTTCTGCAGCCCGCCGGTCAGCGCCAAGAGCGCCGCCAGCTGGCAGAGGTCCCAGGCGAGATGCACGGTCGCGACTGTCGGCGATGGCCTGTAGCCCTCGCCGAGCCGAAAGATCACCCACAGGTTCAGCAGCACCGATAGTGAAATCAACATCAGGCACTGCGTCAGTGGCAGCGGGAAACCGAGCCCGAAAGCAACGAACAGCACCCCGATGGTCTGCCCGACGATCGCCAACCAGCGCAGCCCGACCAGCGTCGCGAGCCTGAGGGGCCGCCAGTTGCCCGGAAGGATTGTCGCCGAGGTGTCCGCCAATGCCATGAATCGATCCTTTCCGGGCATGAGATTCTCGCCCGCATGGGAAGTCTAGCATGGCATTTCAAGGGCAAAAATGCGTGACCGAAACGCTTGACCCCCAGTCTGACGGGACCACATCGGAGCTGTTCGTGACTGGGAGAAAAGTCCAATGCACACTGCGATTATCAAACCGCAATGGGGCCCGCTGACCATCGCTTTGATGGTCCTGGGCTTCGTTCTCTGGTGGCCCGTCGGCCTCGCCGTTCTCGCCTACATCCTGTGGGGCGAAATGTTCGGCGGCTCGGCGGACAAGGCTCAGGGGTTCGTCAACCGATCCCGCAGCTGGGCCGAAAACTGCGGCCCCCGCGCCAACGGGTTCCGCCACCACGGCTTCCGCAGTTCGAGCGGAAATGCCGCGTTCGACGACTACCGCGCCGAGCAGCTGAAGCGCCTCGAAGAGGAACGCCGTCGGCTCGACGAAGAGATCAACTCGTTCCACGAGTACATGCGGAACCTCCGCATGGCCAAGGATCGCGAAGAGTTCGACCGCTTCATGCGCGACAAGAATGGCAACCGCCCGACTTACGGCGGCGACCAGAATAACGGGACGAACGTCTAGTTCCTCCTGCCATTGACCTCCTGACGACTGGCGCCCCCTTACCGGGGCGCTTTTTTGTCGTCTGGAATTGGCTCGAATCGGCAATGATCAGCCCATGAACTTCCTGTTCCCCGCCAAGGCGCCCAAGGTGCCGGCCGCGACGACGCTCACCATCGACGGCGAGCTGGTCGAGATCACGGTGAAGGTGAGCCCGCGGGCGCGGAGCTATCGCCTCACCGTGCCGCATCACGGCAACCCGGTGTTGACCCTGCCCAGGACCGGACGCTGGAGCGAGGCCGAGAGCTTTCTCGGCCGGCATCGAGGCTGGCTGCAGGCGCGGCTGAAGCGCAGTGCCCCCCGCACCAGCTTCGCCGATGGCGAGATGGTGCCCTTGCGCGGCGTGCCGCACCGCATCCACGCCACCGGGCGGCTGCGCGGCCGGGTGGAAGTCTCAGAGATCGACGGCGAGCTGTCGCTGCTGGTGCCGGGCGAAGCGGCGCATATCCCGCGCCGGCTGACCGAATGGCTGAAGACCGAGGCGCAGCGCGACCTGGCGGAGCGCTCCAACGTACATGCGGATGCGCTGGGCGTGGCGGTCAAGTCGGTATCGATGCGCAGCCAGGCCACCCGCTGGGGCTCGTGCTCGTCATCGGGCAAGCTCAACTACAACTGGCGGCTGATCCTCGCCCCGGGGTTCGTTCTCGACTATGTCGCGGCACACGAAGTGGCGCACCTCGTCCACATGAACCACTCGCCGAGCTTCTGGAAAGCGGTCGAGAGGGCCCTGCCCGATATGACGAAGGGCAAGGCCTGGCTCAAGGCCCACGGCAAGGTGCTGATGGGGTATGGGCTGGAGTAGCTCCGGGAGCGTTAGCCCCCGAAAATCTCACCCAGTAAATCGACCAGCGTCCGCCGCGGCCGTTCGGCTTGCGGCTGTTCCATTGGCTGCAGCTGCTGCTGTTCCATGCCCGGCTGGGTCATGGCGCCCGGCAGTTCGGCGACCGGGATGCCCTCGTGGGCCTTGGTCATGAACTGGCTCCAGATCTCCACCGGCACGTTGCCGCCCGAGAGCTTGGTGCCGACATCGTCGTCGTTGCCGAGCCAGACGCCCGCCACCATGCGCGAGGTGTAGCCGACGAACAGCGCGTCGCGGGCCTTCTGCGACGTGCCGGTCTTGCCGGCCATCGGCCAGCCGTTGAGCTGGGCCCGCTTGCCGGTGCCGATTTCGACCGCGGCGTGCAGCATGTCGTTCATCTCGGCGACGATGTTGGGCTCGATCACCCGGCCCGGACCTGCCGCGACGGCGTCGTAAAGCACCTTGCCGTCGGCGGTTTCGATGCGGGTGATGACGTTGGCGATGACGCCGATGCCGCCATTGGCGAACGGTGCGTAAGCCGCGGTCAGCTCGAGCAGCGAGACTTCCTGGGTGCCGAGCGCGATCGAGGGCACAGCCTGCAGCGGCGAGGAGATGCCCATGCGCATGGCGGCTTCCACCACCTTGTCGGGGCCGACATCGTTGGCGAGCAGCGCCGAGACGGTGTTGCGCGACAGCGCCAGCGCCTGGCGCAGCGTCATGTCGCCGCCATACTTGCCGTCGGCGTTCTCCGGCTTCCAGCCGCCGATGTCGATCGGGCCGTCGGTGGCGATAGTGTCGGGGGTATAGCCCTTCTCCATGCCCGCCAGATAGACGAAGGGCTTGAAGGCCGAACCGGGCTGGCGGCGTGCGGTCACGGCGCGATTGAACTGGCTCTGCTGGTAGTCGACGCCGCCGACCAGGGCGCGCACCGAGCCGTCGACGTCCATGGCCACCAGGGCGCCCTGGCTGAAGCCCTTGTCGGTGCCATACTTGGAGACGGCTTCCTTGACCACGAACTCGGCCTCCTTCTGGAGGTCCCAGTTGATCGTGGTGTGGACGATGACGTCCTGTTTAACTTCACCCAGATAGGCGGTCATCAGGCTTTCGACCCAGTCGGCGACGTAGGATTCGCCGCCCACCACCTTGGTGCGCACCGTCTGGTTGGGGTCGATCGCGGCGGCCTTGCTCTCGGCCGGTGTGATGTAGCCTTCCTTGGCCATGGCGGCGAGCACCAGCGACTGGCGCGTCTTGACCAGGTCGGTATTGCCCTGCGGGTTCAGCCGCGACGGCGCCTGCAAGGAGCCCGCGAGAATCGCAGCTTCGCCGAGCGACAGGTTGCGCGCCGATTTGCCGAAATAGCGCTGCGATGCCGCCTCGATGCCGTAGGATTCGTGGCCGAAGAACATGCGGTTGAGATAGAGGTCGAGGATGTCGTCCTTGGAATAGTTCTGCTCCAGCCAGACGGCGAGCAGTGCTTCCTGCACCTTGCGGCCGAGGGTCTGGTCGGGGGTGAGAAACAGGTTCTTTGCCACCTGCTGGGTGATGGTCGAGGCGCCGCGGGTGACTTCGCCGGCCTGCACGCTTTCGAGCGCCACCGAGACGAGGCCGACCACGTCGATGCCGAAATGATCATAGAAGCGCCGGTCTTCGATGGCGACGAACGCCGCCGGCACATAATAGGGCAGCTCGCGCAGCGACACGGCCTCGCCGCCGGTCTTGCCGCGGTTCGAGATCAGTTGCCCGTTGGCGGCGACGATGCGGATATTGGCGGCGCGGTCCGGCACCTTCCAGGTATCGGCCGAGGGCAGCTGCACTGCGTAGTAGATCACCACGGCACCGGCGGCGAGCGTGCCCCAGATGCCGAGGATGAACAGCCACGAGAACAGCTTCCAGACGACGCCGAACAGCGTCAGCGGGCGCCGCTCACGCCGGCCGCCACGGGCCTTCTTGGCCTTCGGGGTACGGCCCCTCGGGGGCTTGCCGCGCGGTGCACGGGTGCTGCGCTCGTCGTCGCCATGGATCTCGCCATCGGAAAAGCCGGGCTCGATCCGGGCGCCGCGGGCAAGCTTTTTCGCCGGTGCGGACCGCTCCGAGCGCGTGC
>JBKJMF010000594.1:0-2957 GCA_046596525.1 Devosia sp.
TCACGGGCAGCGGCAAGGGTCAGGCGGGTAAGGTCGGTCAAAGGCTTGGCTCGCGGGGAAAGGACGCGGTGATTAGTCGACCGCCGTTCCTATAGCGGCGTCGCGATTACCGCAACATCAGGCGTCGGCCGGTTGCCCGATGCGCTTCTCGAAGAACACCGACCACTCGCTCTCCGGATAATCGAGGAACGGCCCGCGCTCGGCGAAGCCCGAGTTGGCATAGAGCCTATGCGCCCCAGCCATCCCCGGCCCGGTACCGGTCTCCAGCAGCAGGTGCCAAATCCCCTTCGAGCGCGCCAGTTCAGTGATGGCATCAAGCAGCGCCGATCCCACCCTCTGACCGCGAACCGACGGCCGGGTGTACATGCGCTTCACTTCGCCCTCGTCGGCCGAGATCACCTTCAGCGCGCCACAGCCGACCGCCTCGCCGGCCTCGTTGCGCGCCACGAACAGCGTGGTGTCGGCGCCGGCCATCTGCTCGACGGTCATCTTGAACTGGAATTCTAGCGGCGACAGCGGGATCAGGTGGGCGTTCAGCTCGTCGACCAGCCCGCGGACATCGTCCTGCAGCGGCGTTTCGATGGCGATGGTGACCGGCATGGCGCTTACTCGACGACCTTGGGCACCATGAAGAAGTTGTCTTCGGTGAGCGGCGCGTTGGCGACGATCTTGTCCGGATAGCCGCCATCGGTGACCTTGTCCTCGCGGCGGCGCAGCGTCATCGGCGTCACCGGGGTCATCGGCTCGACCCCGGTCACATCGACCTCGCCGAGCTGCTCGACGAAACCGAGAATGGCATTGAGCTCATTCTGATAGGTCTCGACCTCACCCTCCTCGATGCGAATGCGGGCGAGGCGCCCAATACGCTTCACGGTGGCGGCATCTACCGACATGGGGTCACTCCAAACGTCACGATTTCCGGCGTTCTAGCAACGGATCGCGCCGGTGAACAACGAAAAGCGTTGATGGACGCCATCAAACTTCCAAAGCCATCCCGGCTTCGACTGCGACAAGCGCCGTGCCATCGAGCCGATCCCGCAAGGCCCCGAACGCCCGCTCCACCACCGCATCTGTACCGGCAACAGCAATCAACCGCGGCCCAAACGCCTCCAGCACCTCGGCCGCCAATCGGTCGCCGCCATCGCCAAACACCACAACCACAGCATCCCGAGCCCAGCGCCCAGCCCTCGGCACCGCCTCTGTCAGCAGCAATAGCGGCGCCTCGCCAACCGCCGCAATCAGCGCTCCGCCAGCCAAGCCATGCACGGTCACCTCACCGAGCACATCCTCATCCAGCATCGTCCCCGCCCGCCCCGGCTGCCACAGCACCGGATCGATCTCCGGCAGGCTGCCATCGAGCGCAAACGTCGCGTCGGCTCCGGATATTAACTCTTCGGGCACGACGTCGCTTGTCCCCCCGGGATCCGCAACGAGTATCTTGCCGCCAATATGGATGCGGATCGTGGTGCCGCCGAACCAGGTGAGTTTCATAGTTGCAATCTCATTCGAGCAGAGGAGTTGGCCTAACTGGCTCTTCTCTGCTGCTCGATAAGGTAGCGAACTGCAAGCCCGACGGTCTCAGGAATCGGCTTGTCACGGCGGTAGTCAGCGATCAACCGCCTTGAGAGACCCAACCGTGCCGCCATGCCGTCAAGGCTGTACCCCAGTTCGTCCATTGCGGCCCGAAATTCATTGTTTTCCAGCGCGCTCGGAGCAAGTCGCTCCAACCAGATCGCCGTGAGTTCAGCGCCATCGTCCCATTCGATTGCGTTACCGTCCTCGTTCACACGAAGCGTTCGAAAAAGCGCGTCGTCAGTGCGAAGCCGAAGGAAGATACGACGGCTGGCCAGCGCAGGAGCCACGTCAATCTCCTGTGTGCCTCCACCACGCCAAACAACCCTCACACCGCGACCGTCGAGCGGCAACGCGCTTTCTATGCGTGGGAGCGGTACCTCGTTCTCGATATCCTCAACGCTCATTCTGCTTTGTCCACTCGTCCTGCAGCAGCTCCAAATTCTCTCCGATCCAGGCCAGCGCATCGCTGATCTGACGACGGTACCGCCTACCCTTCAAGATTGATAAATCGTCGAGTGACACGAGGACCTCAAAATCGGGCGAGACAACGTGACAGTGCCAAGGATAATGATCATCGGCGAAGACCTGAATCTTGAGATTTCCAATTCTCTTGATCGTTGGCATCCCCGCCCCCACAGGAATAGTGCATCACGTGCACTATTTCAAGCTTTCAGGATCGCCGCATATGGTCAATTCGGACAACTCCATACGATACACCACCTACGTAGTCACGTTTGATCACGATTTGTTCTCATGCACAAGCCTCGATCCGCTACTTTGAGACGCTCGTGATCGACAACCCCACCGATCTTTCGGCCCTCCCCCCCTCCGGCAAGCTGCTCGGGCTCGATCTGGGCACCAAGACCATCGGCGTCGCGATCTCCGACGGCATGCGCTACTCGGCCACGCCGCTCGAAACCATCAAGCGGCTGAAGTTCACCCAGGACGCGATTCGGCTGGTGGAACTGATCGCCGAGAACGACGCCGTCGGCATCGTGCTCGGCCTGCCGCTCAATATGGATGGCTCCGAGGGGCCGCGCGTCCAATCCACCCGGGCTTTTGCGCGCAACCTCGCAACGAAGATCAGCATCCCCATCGTGTTCTGGGACGAACGGCTCTCCACCACCGCCGTCACCCGCACGCTGATCGAAGCTGATGTGCGGCGCGACAAGCGCCGTGAGGTCGTCGACAAGCTGGCTGCCAGCTACATCCTGCAGGGCGCACTGGAGCGGCTGCGCCGAGGCACGCTATAGCCCCTCGGCTACGTGGAAAATGCACGGCCAGACTGTACATGCTCGGCCCCTCGCGCTAGACCCCCGCGAACATTCGGAACGGAGCGGCATGGCAACTTCTTCGCCAGCATCGGTCACCGGCGGCCAGGG
>JBKJMF010000173.1:0-6634 GCA_046596525.1 Devosia sp.
CGCAGGACTGCTCGTCCGGGAAGGCTTCCATGAGTTCGATGATGCTGTTGAACTGAGTGAGCACGGCGCGTCTCCGCTTTCTGTCTCACTAAAGTAGGTGTTTGCGTGACCTATGTCAATGGGTCACACTCGTATATAGTCACCTTGTGGGGAGGGATCAAGGGTGGGGGTGGCCACACGCTCCGGCGCCCAGGTCACGCGGCGCAGCTAGATCTGCAGCCCGCGCAATAGCTTAGGCCCGTTGCGGTCGAGCCCGGCGGCGCGGGCGATCAGCAGGTCTTTCACCGGGGGCAGGCGGTCAACGAGGCCCATGCCGAAATCGCGCAGGGCGCGGACCGGGGCGACGTCGTTGGAGAACAGCCGGACCATGCCGTCGGTGACCATGGCCATCAGCGCGGTATCGAAGCGGCGCCAGTGCTGGTAGCGCTCCAGCACATCGGCGGCGCCGTGATCCTGGCCGAGGCGGATGGCGTCGACGACCACTTCGGCGAGCGCCGCGACATCCTTCAGGCCGAGGTTGAGGCCCTGGCCCGCAACTGGATGGACGACATGGGCGGCATCGCCGATCAGTGCCAGGCGAGCTGCGACGAAGCTTTTGGCGATCTGCAGCTTCAGCGGGAAGGCCTGCAGGCCCTCTTCGAGCGTGACGCGGCCGAGGCTCGAGCCCATCACTGCTTCGATCTCGGCGGCAATCGCCTCGTTTGGCCAGGTCTTCAGCTCGGCGGCCCGCTTGTTGCTCTCGGTCCAGACCAGCGATGAGCGCCGGCCGGGCAGCGGCAGGCTGGCGAAGGGGCCGGCGGGGCGGAAGTGCTCGTAGGCGGTGCCTTCGTGGTCGAGTTCGTGGGTGATGGTGGTGACGAGGCCGGACTGGCCGTAGTCGTGCGAAATCACCTCGATGCCGGCCATGCCGCGCAGCGCCGATCGCGCGCCGTCCGAGGCGATGACCAGCGGCGCAGAGATGGTCCGCCCGTCGGCGAGGCTCAGCCGCGCCATGGCGGCATCGGCGACAAAGCCGGTGATCTCGACCGGGGCGATGATCTCGACACCCTCACCGAGCGCGCCGAGTAGAGTTTCGGCGACCAGCTGGTTGGGGACGAGATGCGCGAAGGGTTCACCCGGCGCCACGTCGCCGATGAAGCTGAGAAACAGCGGGCGCGAGATGTCGCCGGTGCCGGAATCGGTGATCTTCATCTGGCGCACCGGCTCGGCGCCGATGGCCATGGCGGTCCACACGCCCAGTTCGACGAAGATACGGCGGACGCCGGCGGCGATGGCCGAGGCGCGCTGGTCCTTGGGGATTGAGAAGGGGCGGCGGTCGAGTAGCGCGACGCGCAGGCCCTTCATCGAGCGGCTCAGCGCCAACGCCATGGTGAGGCCAACCGGGCCGCCGCCCACGATCACGATGTCAAAGCTGGTGTCGGCCATCGGTGCACTCCGCTTGTCGGCTATGTCGACCTTCGGGCTAGCCTGCGCAAGAGGTTCGTTTGCCGCGGCAGTGCTGCCCAAAGTGGCAGCATCGACCCTGATTCTGCACAAACTCTAGGCATAGGGTGGGGCAAGCCAAGGCGCCGGAGCCGGTTGTTGAGGCATCCGGCTTGGCTTTCATTAACAAAATCATAAGCTTGGCGATTGCGGCGGCAGTTTGGCACGCGACTTGAGTCTGTTTGTCCCGATTGGAGACCGTCCAAACACCGTATCGAAAGGGGCATCCATGAAGCTGGTGATTGCAATCATCAAACCGTCGCGCCTGGAGGAGGTCCGCCAGGCCCTCAACTCGCTCGACGTGCACGGCATGACCGTGACCGAAGTCAAAGGCTATGGCCGGCAGAAGGGCCATTCCGAAATCTACCGTGGCACCGAATATGCGGTCCACTTCCTGCCCAAGCTGAAGATCGAGATCGCGGTGGACGACGCGCAGTCTGACGCCATCGTCTCGGCCATTCGCGAGAGCGCCCAGACGGGCCGTATCGGCGACGGCAAGATCTTCGTGCTCGACCTGTTGGCCGTCACCCGCATCCGCACCGGTGAGACCGGCGCGGCCGCGCTCTGATGCCGCTACCTCTGGAGAAACAACAATGACAGACTTGAAGATGTCAAAAATCCTGGGAGCGGCGGCGTTGGCTTCGCTGGCTCTCGCGCTGCCCGCCTTCGCGCAGGATGCAGCGGCCCCGGTTGCCGAAGTGGTGGCACCTGTTGCCGACAAGGGCGACACCACCTGGATGCTGATCTCGACGGTGCTCGTGATCACCATGACCATCCCGGGCCTCGCACTGTTCTATGGCGGCCTGGTGCGCGCCAAGAATATGCTCTCGGTGCTGATGCAGGTCTTTGCCGGCTTCTGCATGATTGCGCTGCTCTGGGTGATCTACGGCTACTCACTGGCCTTCGCGGGCCCGGCCGAAGCGGGCGGCCTCTCGCCCTTCATCGGTGACTTCTCCAAGGTGTTCCTCGGGCCGGTCGGCCTTAGCTCGATGTCGGAGAGCTTTACCAAGGGCGTCTATATCCCCGAGCTGACCTTCGTCATCTTCCAGCTCACCTTCGCCGCCATCACCCCGGCGCTGATCATCGGCGCCATCGCCGAACGTATGAAGTTCGGTGCGGTGATGGTGTTCCTCGCCATCTGGTTCACCTTCTCGTACCTGCCGATTGCCCACATGGTCTGGTGGTGGGGTGGTCCGAGCGCGCCGGATGCCGCTTCGGGCTTCCTGTTCGCCCTCGGCGCCTATGACTTCGCCGGCGGTACGGTGGTTCACATCAACGCCGGTATCGCGGGCCTCGTCGCTGCCATCGTTCTCGGGCCGCGCAAGGAGTTCCTCAAGGAGCCGATTCCGCCGCACAACCTGACCTTCACCTTCATCGGTGCCTGTCTGCTGTGGGTCGGCTGGTTCGGTTTCAACGCCGGTTCCAACCTTGAGGCCAACGGGCTCACGGCGCAGGCGCTGCTCAACACCATAACCGCTCCTGCTGCTGCTGCGCTTGCCTGGGCCGTCGCTGAAAAGTTCACCCGCGGTCATGCGAGCCTGCTCGGCGCGGTCTCGGGTGCCGTTGCCGGCCTCGTGGCGATCACCCCGGCCGCCGGTTTTGCCGGCACCATGGGTGCGATCGTCCTCGGCGCCGTTGCCGGCGTGATCTGTCTGTGGGCCGTCGTGACGCTGAAGCCGATGTTCAAGTATGACGACGCTCTCGACGTGTTCGGCATCCACGGCATCGGCGGTATCGTCGGCGCCATCGGCACCGCGATCGTCGCGGCTCCGTCGCTGGGCGGCTTCGGCTTCCCGGACGCCGAAGGCAACTATTCCATCATCGGCCACCTGATCACCCAGGCGACCGCGGTGGGTGTTGCCCTCGTCTGGTCGGGTGTCGTGGCACTGGTCGCCATGCTCATCGTCAAGGCGATCTTCGGCGGCGTCCGCGTCCCCGAATCGGCCGAGAGCGATGGTCTCGATCTGTCGAGCCACGGCGAGCGCGCCTACAACTAAACAACGGACCGGCGCGCAGCGGGATCTCCTCCCCTCGCTGCGCGCCAGGCCACCGGAGAGCCGGGTTGCGGCTCGGCTCTCCACCCCCCGCTGATCGCGGCGTGCAGCTCACGTACCTCTTGGCCCGCCACAGAGGCTTCCCACTCGCAAACCGCGTGGGCTGCACACCCCGGTCAACGGCTTCCGGGCCCGGCAACGGGCCAGTATCCGCCCCGCCAGGCTGCTGCTGCCCTGCTCACAATGTGGGCAGAGCTGGGCCGTTGTCCGCCCAAATTCTGAGCACTTCGCCTTCGGCGAGGTGGGATGGATTTGATCAAGTGGTGTAACCCTCTGAAAATCCACCGCTCTTGCCTGCCCGTCGGACTGGCACGCGACTTGAATGCCATGCCTGCCAATTAGCCCGGATGCGAGCCGGGTGTTTTTGGGGGAGCTTCAAGATGGCTGAGTCCGCAGGGCTCGACGTATTCTTCGTGCTGATCGGCGCGATCCTGGTGTTTTCGATGCATGGCGGCTTCGCCTTCCTCGAACTGGGGACGGTGCGGGGCAAGAACCAGGTCAATGCGCTGGTCAAGATCCTGGTCGATTTCGCGTTCTCGACGCTGGCCTATTTCGTCATCGGCTACACCATCGCTTACGGCGTGACCTTCTTTCACAACGCCGCGACGCTGTCGGGCGGCGGAGCGGGCTTCGCCCCGCAGGGCTTCAGTCTCGTGAAGTTCTTCTTCCTCGCCACCTTCGCCGCGGCAGTGCCGGCGATCATCTCGGGCGGCATTGCCGAGCGGGCGAAGTTCTGGCCGCAGGTGTTCGCCGCGGCAGTGATCGTCGGCGTGATCTACCCGTTTTCCGAAGGGATCGTGTGGAACGGCAATTACGGCATCCAGGCCTGGCTCGAAGCCACGTTCGGGGCGCGCTTCCACGACTTCGCCGGCTCGATCCAGGTGCATGCGCTTGGCGGCTGGCTGGCACTGGCGGCGGTGCTGCGGATGGGTGCGCGCAATGGGCGCTACGGGCCGAACGGCCGACCGTTTCCGCCGTCATCGATCCCGTGGCTGGCGCTCGGCACCTGGCTGCTGGCTATCGGCTGGTTCGGCTTCAACGTGATGTCGGCGCAATCGGTGGCCGGGGTCTCTGGGCTTGTCGCCATCAACTCGCTGATGGCCATGGTGGGCGGTATCATCGCCGCGGTGGTGATCGGCAAGAACGATCCCGGCTTCACCCATAACGGTGCGCTGGCCGGGCTGGTGGCGGTGTGCGCCGGTTCCGATCTCTATCATCCGCTGGCGGCGCTGGTGGTTGGCGCGGTTGCCGGCCTGATCTTCGTCAAGGGCTTCAGCTGGACGCAGGAAAAGCTGAAGGTGGACGACGTGCTCGGCGTCTGGCCGCTGCACGGCCTCTGCGGCCTGTGGGGCGGCATCGCCGCCGGCATCTTCGGGCTCGAGGCGCTGGGTGGCATGGGCGGGGTATCGTTCGTCACCCAACTGCTTGGCTCGGTGGTGGTCTCGGCTTACGCTTTCGGTGCCGGCTATCTGCTGTACTGGCTGAGCGGCCGGAGCTTCGGTATCCGGCTCAGCGACGAGCAGCAGCGGCGCGGCGCCGACCTCTCGATCCACTCGATCGGTTCGAACCCGGAACTGGAGTTCTAGGCCGCGAACACGGGAACTGTGCCTTCCGCTCCTGCGTTGGTGGAGCGGAAGGAGAGTCCCATGTCCCTCAAAGACAAAGCGAAATTCGTCGATTTCTCGTCCATCGCGCTGCTGTTGCTGGCCATTGCCGTCCCGGCAGTGGTGATGCTCGCCGCCTAGGCGACTTGTCGAGCGTCACAAACCCCTCTATGAGTGGCGCTTCAGCTAGCCACTCAGGAGGCGCGATATGACAGCATTTCGACCGTGCCTCATCGGGCCCATGTCGGTTCACCGTTAGGTTGCCCGGGGGCCTCCACGGCCCCACCCGCTAGCGCCGGCACTCCCGGCAATTTCCAGATTTGTTAGTCTTTATGGGACCGGATCGCTGCCGAAAGGCGTGTCCGGACAAGTGACATGGCTCGTTCCAAGATCGATTTTCGTGGTCAGGCCTTTGCCAAGGTGCTCTGCTTCGCGCAGGGCACTGGCGGCGCCAGCCCAAACGCATCGCCCTCATCATGGCGCTGTTCTTCACCGAAACCGTCGCCGATATCCTGACGCCGTTCTTCGCCGGCCGCCTCGTAGAGGCAGTGGCCAGCGGCGCGGCGACCAACGAGATCGCCTGGAATGCTGCGGTTACGGCATTCCTGATCATCGTGGCGCTCGGCGTCGGCTCGGTGATCATCCGCCAGTTCGGCTTCCAGCAGATCATCTCGCTGACCCTCAGGATGATGAGCGAGATCACCCAGAGCGCCTTCCACCGCGTGCAGCGCTTCTCGTCCGACTGGCACGCAAATGCGTTCGCCGGCTCGACTGTGCGCAAGATCACCCGCGGCATGTGGGCGCTCGACCAGCTCAACGACGTCATCCTGATGGCGCTGTTCCCCTCGCTGGTGATGCTGGTGGGCACCACTGTCATGCTCAGCCTGTTCTGGCCGGTGATGGGTCTGGTGGTCGGCATCGGCTCGCTGATCTTCATCGCCGTCACCGTCACCCTCTCCACCACCTGGGTCGCCCCGGCGGCGAGCCTCGCCAACCAGTGGGACACCCGCATGGGCGGCGCGCTGGCCGACGCCATCTCCTGCAACGCCGTGGTCAAGGGTTTCGGCGCCGAGGACCGCGAGGAATCGCGGCTGAAGCTGGTCGTCGACAAGTGGCGTAAGCGCACCTCGCGCACCTGGAACCGTGGCACGCTCAACGGCACCATCCAGAACGCCATGCTGCTGGTGCTGCGCGCCGCGATCATCGGCGCGGGCCTGCTGCTCTGGCAGCAGGGCGCGGCGTCGGCGGGTGACATCACCTTCGTCATCACCACCTTCTTCGTGCTGCAGGGTTACCTGCGGGACATCGGCTCGCATGTGCGCAACCTGCAGCGTGCGGTGAACGACATGGAGGAACTGGTGAACCTGGGCGACCAGAAGCTCGGCATCGAGGACAAGCCGGCCGCCAAGCCGATCGCCATCAAGGCTGGCGGCATCGCCTTCGAGCATGTCGACTTCCACTATGGCGCGCATTCGAGGGCGCTCTACAGCGATC